>DATANL010000712.1:0-5463 GCA_036266295.1 Pyrinomonadaceae bacterium
CCCGTCTCAGACCACCCGCAAACCAAAACGAATTACGAAGTCTACGCCCTGAGTTGCGGCGTCTATCCTGACTTTCCGGTTTCCGCGCTGCTGGCCGGTGCTGATAAGACTCGCAAAATCGATCTGCAGATGATGGTTTGGCTGGTACGCGGTGGCGGCCGAAACATTCTGGTGGACACCGGTTGTTATCACGAGAACGTAGTCAAAGGAAAAGGCATCAAGGATCTGATCAAAGCTTCCGATGCGGTTGCGAAGCTCGGTCTCGCGGCGACAGACATCACCGACGTCGTCATCACGCACATGCATTGGGATCATGCCGACGGCATGGACTTGTTTCCCAACGCCAGGATTTGGATTCAGCAGGACGAGTACGGCTACTACACCGGCGCAGCCTGGCGCGCGGGCGGCAAGCACGGCGGCATCGAACCTGACGATGTGCTGACGCTGGTGAGACTGAACATCGCGGGAAAGGTAAATCTCGTTGGTGGCGACAACGTCGAGATCATCGACGGCATTAGGGTGTACACCGGCGGGCGGCACACATATGCCTCGCAATACGTGAGCGCGCGCACCACGAGCGGCACCGTCGTGATCGCTTCAGACAATATGTATCTTTACGAGAACCTCGAGAAGCACGCGCCGATCGCGCAAACCTTCGACGCCGATTCAAATCTGAAAGCGCAGGATCGAATGAAAGAGATCGCGTCGAAGCCTGACTTGATCGTGCCCGGACACGATCCGGCAGTGTTTGTGAAGTTTCCGAAACCGGGAAACGGCGTCGCGAAAATCGAATAGTGAATGGAGCGCGGGCATCCTTGCCCGCATGAGCGCGAAGCGCGAACGAAGATCAATAGAGCGTGCTACGCACGCTTTGCGGGCATGGATGCCCGCGCTCCAGCCGGGGGTGCTCGTCAAGCCTCGGCGGTCTTTAATTTCTTCGGCGGTTTCTTCTGCGCGGCTTTCGCATCCGGCGGCGGCGTCTCTTCCGTCGTCAACTTATTAATCAACATCTGTTGCAGGAAGCCGACGATGTTGCCGACCAGCCAGTAAAGCAATAGACCCGCCGGCGCGCTCCACAGAATGTAAAGCATGAAGAGCGGCATGCCGACGGCCATCATTTTTCTTTGCAGCGGATCGGCCGAAGGTGCGGGTGTCAGCAACTGCAGGACGATCATCGAGCCGCAGAACATGATGGGCAGGATGCGCAGGACATAGAGGAAGTAAGGTTCAGGCCCTGACAAATCAGGAATCCACAAAAACGTCGCCTGGCGGAAATCGATCGAGATGGTGATCGCCGTGTAGAGCGCAAACAGAAACGGCATCTGAATCAGCAGAGGCAAACAGCCGCCCAGCGGGTTTGCTTCCTTCATCAAACGCAGCTGCTCCATCTGCAATTCCTTCAGACGCGGATCGGTTTGCTTCATTCCCTTCAACTGCTCTTGCAGCTCTTTCATGCGCGGCGCGTACTTCTGCGCCTTCTTCATCTTGCGCGATGACTGCCACTTGAGCGGGAAGAAGAGCGAGTAAATGAAGATCGTGAAGAGAATGATCGCGATGCCGTAGCTGCCGGTGATGCGCTGCAACCGGTCGATGGCCCAGAGAATCGGCACCGCCAGCGCGCGCCGCATGCTGCCGAGAAAACCGTAATTGATGACTTCACCGAGATCGATTTGCGGACCACCCGTGCCGGCGATTTCTTTGCTGGCGCCGTCGAGCAGGCGATGATCTTTCGGCCCAACGAAGATTTGCGTTTTCGATCCGTCGGCCGGTACCGGCACCAACCCGCTGACGAGAAAACGCTCTTCCGGTTTGCCGTTGGTTTTGTGTTCGTAAGGGACCGTGCGGTATTCGAGACCGGAAGTCGGGCGGGCCGGCACAGCCACCATCGCAAAGTAAGTATCGTCGACTCCGGCCCATTGCACCGGTCCATCGATCGCATCGCGATCGACCGGCTTCGTCGTCGGTGACTTCAAGCTTAGCCATTCGAAGAGCGAACTGAAGAAGCCGTTGTTCCGCCGGTCAGCGTGGACTTGTTGCGAGTTAATGCGATTCACGCTGCCGTTAACCATCGCCAGGCCCTCGGGCGCGTACGAATAAAAGCTGTAATGCTCGATGGACTGGTCGCCGATGCTGGGACCGATGACGAGCCTGGCGCTGGGAACCGGCTGGCTGTTGCGGGTGATCTTTAATTCAAGCTCGGCGATATAACGATCAGCGAAAAAAGTCAGACGCTTGGTTACATCGAGTCCGGTGGCGTCGTCATGAATCACGAAATCGATCTGTTTCGATCCCGTCGGCACATTTATCGTTTCATCGCCGCTCTCGGCGTTAGGTCCAAAAGTCCGGTAGTTCCGATTCGCGAGCAGACCGTCAACCGCCGCGTCACCCGTTTCCAGCTGAAACGGTCGCAGGACCTTATCCGCGGGCACGCCGTCGGGTGGCGAAGATATCAGCTCCAGCGGGCGCGGATTGGTTTTGGTTGACGATGCGCCGTGAATCTCGCGGCCGGTGTTTTTGTTCTTCCTCAGGATCCAACTGGTCGCGACTGCGCCCCGCGTATCAAGCGTTGCCTGGTAGAGCGGCGTCACGATCGTCAGTTTTCGCTGCGGGACGTTATCAGTTGCTGGTGCCGTGACAGTAGCCGGCACCGGGGCCGGCGTGGCCGTGGCTAAGGCCTGCGCTGTGGGCGAAGCTTCCGGCGAGGCCGGCTGCTGAACGTTGGCATTCGCGTTGGCGTTGACGTTCGCGTTCTGTGGCGGCTTGGGTGGCGGAAAAACCCAGTTCCAAACAATAAGGATGGCCGCCGAAGCGACCAACGCGAGGATGAATCGTTGTTGGTTTTTCATTCGAAACTTACTTCACCGGATCATAGCCACCGGCACAAAACGGCTGGCACCGCAGCAGGCGCCAGACGGCCATCGCGCTCCCGCGCAACGCTCCATGCTTTTCGATGGCTTCGCACGCATACTCAGAGCAGGTTGGAACAAAGCGGCATGACGGTGGCAACCACGGCGAGATTGCTGCTTTATAGAACTTCAAAAGCGAAACCAAAATCGTTCGCATCGCTTGCCTGTTCCCTCTCCCGTTGGGAGAGGGTTAGGGTGAGGGCCTAGCTGGGCTAACTTCGTCCCTCACCCCAGCCCTCTCCCAACGGGAGAGGGAGTTAACCTCACTCACTTCTCACTCCGCGCGACCTGCTCGACAATCTTACGAAACTCGCGGAAGCGAAGTTCTTCGTTCGAGGTCAGTAAAGATCGCCTGGCGTTGATGACCCAATCGTAACGTCGGGCCAGGCCGGATAACTCTTCACCACTCCGGCGAAACAGTTCTCGCAACAAGCGCCTTGCGCGATTGCGATCGACCGACTTTCCGACGGCTTTGGTCGACGCAGTCAATCCCAGACGGTGGTAGCCAAATTCGTTCCTGCGTAAAAAAGCGGCCATCAAACGGCCGTCATAACGTTGCCCTTCGGCGTAAACTTTTTGGAATTCGGCGCGCCCGCTGATGCGGCATCGCTTTGGCAACGCCTCGGTTCGCTTGGTTGGCGTCGCAGTCAATCCGAAATACTCCGCTTAGTAGTGCGACGGTGTCAGGCGTTTGCGGCCCTTGGCGCGGCGCCTTTTCAGCACCAGGCGGCCGTTCTTAGTCGCCATGCGCGCGCGGAAACCGTGCGTCTTGGCGCGGCGGCGATTGTTAGGTTGAAAGGTTCGCTTCGGCATAGTTAAGAATTCTCCACTTCAAGGAAAACACCTAGCCTAAAGGGGCGCGGAAGTGATGTCAAGGCAAGCGGTAAGGGTGCTTGACGGTGCGCAAAATCGCGTGTTAGCCTTCAAAGCTTTCGAGGGATAAACGCAGTTGGGTCACTGATAACTGAAGTCCCCGTCGGTCTTCCAGTGAAAGACGACACTTCGGATCGGAGGTTCGCGATCCGAATTCAACCCCAGCGCAAAAATCTATGCCTGTCCTACTCGGTTTCGCCGAAGACTCAATTCAACTTGTGCCTGACGGCACCATGGTGCTGCATGTCATCATTATTCTGATAATGGTGTACGTGCTGAACGCCACGCTCTTCAAACCGATCAACCAAATTCTGGCAGCCCGCGAAAAGCGAACGAAGGGCCGTCTCAGCGAAGCGCAGGAAATCATGGCGAGCGTCACCGAAAAGGCGAGCGATTACGAAAAATCGCTGCGCCAGGCGCGCGCGGAAGCGTATGCATACAGCGAAGCGCAGCGCACAGAAGCGATGAAGGACCGTCAGCAGCGCGTGAACGAAATGCGGGCCCAGTTGGCGGAATCACTCGCGCGCGAGAAGCAGGCAATCGATCAGCAAGCCGGCAGCGCCCGGGCTGAGTTGGACAGTGAATCGAGACAAATCGCCGCCGAGATCGGCAGTCGCATTCTTAACCGGCCGATCGGCTAAGCAATCAATTGATGATCTTCGCACTCATTTTCATTCTGTCGTCGGATAATCCACCATGGTGGGACTATCCCGGCTTCGAGCTTTGGAAATTCGTCAACCTCGCGTTATTTATCGCGCTGATGGTTTACATCCTGATCAAGGCGGACCTGCGCGGCGCGTTCCGCGCACGCGGCGAGAGTATCAAGGCCGAACTCGAAAAGGCGCGCACCGAGCGCGACGCCGCCCTGGCAAAATTAAAAGAAGTCGAAGAACGGCTGGCCGGAATGAACGATCAGGTTTCGGCGATTAATCAACGCTCTAAGAGTGAAGTCGAAGCCGAACGCCAGCGCATCTCCCAGTCAACGCAGGAAGAAATTGCCAAGCTAACCACGCAAGCGCAGCGGGAAATCGAGAATGCCGGGAAGGCCGCGAAGAATGAACTAAAGAACTTCGCCGCCGAACAAAGCATTCGCATGGCGGAAGAGTTGATCAAGCGCGACATGCGGCCCGAGGACGATGCGCGGCTCATGATGCATAACGTGGAAGAAATGGGGGCGCCGCGATGAGTGTCCAGACAGTCGCACGGCGTTATGCTTTCGCCCTGGCCGACGTGGTCGCGGCCAGCGGTGAAGCGCGCGAAGTTCAGCAGGAGCTGAAAACGTGGGAGCAGATGCTTCAGACCAACGACAATCTTCGCACCGCGTTTGCCAATCCGACGATTCCGCTTGATCAGAAGCGCGCCGTTTTGAATCGGCTCATCGAACTTTCGCGGCCGCGCACGACGACTACAAACTTTCTCAAAGTCTTGTTGCAGAACCAGCGGCTGACTGAACTCGGCGAGATCAACAAAAAATTTGAGCAGGTGCTCGATGAGCGCGCCGGGTTGGTGGCGGCCACCGTGACTACGGCGCGGCCAATTCCGGAAGACGTCAATGCGCGGCTGCAACAGACGCTGACATCGCTGACCGGCAAAAAGGTCCGCATTGATTTCGAAACCGATCCTGAGTTGCTGGGCGGAGTGGTGACGCGGATTGGCTCAACGGTCTATGACGGATCGGTGCGGA
>DATANL010000713.1:0-1832 GCA_036266295.1 Pyrinomonadaceae bacterium
ATCCACTTTCATTTCGGTGGTTTCCGCGGCCAAACCCAAGATTGCCGATTATCCGTTCACCACGCTTGAACCGCATTTAGGGGTGGTCGATCTCGGCGATTTTCGCACTTTCGTGGTTGCCGACATTCCGGGCCTGATCGAAGGTGCGCACGAAGGACACGGTCTGGGCGATCGCTTTCTGCGACACGTGGAGCGCACGACCCTTTTGCTGCATCTCGTCGATGTTTCGTCATCTGGTCGCGACCCGGTCAGCGACTACGAGATCATCAATCACGAACTGGCGGCGTATGACGAGCGATTGGCGTCGCGCGAACAGATCGTGGTGGCGACCAAGATTGATGCCCTGGATGAACCCGACCGTGTCGAGTCGTTGCGGGCGCGGGCCGCAGAGGCTGGCCGCCAGTTTTTTGCGATTTCCGCGGTAACAGGCGAAGGCGTGCGCGAGTTGATCCAGGCTGTCGGTCAAGAGGTTGAGCGTCATCGCCGAGAGCGTCTGCCGCAGCCCAGTCCGTCGGATGAACTCCTGGTGGCGACCCATTTGTAGTGCGGCAGATGTAGGCGGCGATTCTGCGAGTAACTGATGGCCCTGCGGCGCGTAGCGATTTACGGTGGCACGTTCGATCCGGTGCATAACGGACATCTCGAAGTTGCTCGCCGCGTGCGGAAGCTCTTTGAACTGGATGAAGTAATTTTTGTTCCGGCTTGCGTGCCGCCGCACAAACGAAACGCAAATATCACTTCGGCGTTTCATCGGTTTGCGATGCTGGCGCTGGCTACCGAAGAGGATCAGCAGTTGCGTGTGTCGACCGTCGAGCTTGATGCTCCCGAACTTCCGTACGCTGTTGAGACAGTTGACCGCATGAAGGACGTTTCGGTCCGGACGTTTTTCCTGATTGGTGCGGATTCGTGGTCGGAAATTTCGACCTGGCATGAATGGCAGAAGTTACTAACGATGTGCGAGCTGATTGTGGTCACGCGTCCCGGCTATGAAATCAACTCGATTGCGACGCCGTCGACTGAACTGGTGGACTTGCGCAATGTCGATGCGAATCAAATCGGCGAACTGGTCAAACGCGATGGTCAGCCGCGCGTCTTCATCACGAACGTGGCCATGATTGACGTATCAGCGACGCGAGTTCGCGTGGCGGTGCAAGCAAACGATGAGGCTGGTTTGCAGACCATGGTGCCGCCCGCGGTGGCCCGTTATATCGACAAATACAATTTGTACCGAAAATAAATGAGTCAGAAGTTAAAAGAAAAATCCTTGAGCCCTGAAGTCCAGGCGGCCGCCGTTGGTGGGCTGACGCCGGCTACGGCAGTAAACGTCTCGGAACTGGACGGGCGTGTGCGGCGAGCTTTACACGCGGCTGCCGAGAAGAAGGCCCTTGAGCCGACCGTGTTGGATTTGCGAGGCATTTCCACCTTTACCGATTTTTTCCTGATCTTCACTGGCGCGAATCGCCGGCAGGTGCAGGCGATCTCTGATGAAATCGTCGAGCAGCTGAAGCGCAATGGAACTCCGGCGGCGCGGGTCGAAGGTTATCAAAATGCCGAATGGATCCTGATTGATTACGGCGACTTTGTGGTTCATGTCTTCGAAGAGAAAGCGCGACGCTTCTATGATCTCGAGCGTCTATGGCGCGAAGCGAGCCGGTTGAATCTGTCGCCGGATGACCTCGCGCAATTAAGTTCTTTGAGAGAAGAATAGTGATCGAAATCGTTGCGTTGTCGGAAGCGATGCGCGAAGCGGTAAGCCTCGCGGAACGCGTGGCCGCCACTGACGCCAATGTGCTGATTACCGGCGAGTCGGGTTGCGGCAAGGACGCGCTCTC
>DATANL010000714.1:0-2233 GCA_036266295.1 Pyrinomonadaceae bacterium
CGACCCGGCGGCGCGGCCCAGGCGCGGCCCGGCGACACCAGCGACCTCATCGGCGATCCGATTGGTCACGACGCTCTCATGAGCGAACTGCAATCGGAAATGATTCCCTACACTCCCGAGGAATTAATCGACATCGCCAACAAAGAATTCGCCTGGTGCGAAAACGAGATGAAGAAAGCTTCGCGCGAGATGGGCTTTGGTGATGATTGGAAGAAGGCGCTCGAGAAAGTTAAGAACACCTACGTCGAACCCGGCAAACAACCGGAACTGATTCGGGATCTCGCCGTCGAAGCTATTAAGTTTGTCGACGATCACGATCTGGTCACCGTGCCGCAGCTCGCGCGCGACACCTGGCGCATGGAGATGATGACGCCAGAGAGACAACTCGTGAGCCCGTTCTTCCTCGGCGGCGAAACCATTCTGGTTTCATATCCGACGAACACCATGACTCATGAACAGAAAATGATGAGTATGCGCGGCAACAACCCTTCATTCTCGCGTGCGACCGTCTTTCATGAATTGATCCCTGGACATCATCTGCAGGGTTTCATGACCGCGCGTTATCGGCCGTATCGCGGGATCTTCGGCACACCATTCTGGACCGAGGGCAACGCGCTTTATTGGGAGCTCCTGCTTTGGGACCTGGGTTTCCAAAAGAAACCCGAGGACAAGGTGGGCGCGCTGTTCTGGCGCATGCATCGCTGCGCTCGCATCATTTTCTCGCTCAGTTTCCACCTGGAAAAAATGACGCCGCAGCAGTGCATAGACTTTCTCGTCGATCGCGTCGGACACGAACGCGACAACGCGACTGCCGAAGTGCGGCGTTCATTTGACGGCAGCTACGGACCGCTCTATCAGATTGCTTACTTGATTGGCGGATTGCAGCAGTACTCGCTGCATCACGAACTGGTCGATTCAGGGAAGATGACGAACCGTCAATTCAACGACGGCCTGCTGCATGAGAACCGTATTCCCATCGAGATGATTCGCGCGGTGATGACAAATCAGAAACTGACGCGAGATTACAAAACGACCTGGAGATTTTACGACCGCGGTTAAGCGAACGGGTGCTCGAGTTTCCCTTTACACGCGTTGCACACTCAGTCGCACGTCATTTCCGTAGCCACGAGTCAGCACCGGGTAGGATTGCGTCGTAATGAAGTCTCCTTGTTCGACTTCACCAGAGCCGGATACATCAATGTGTGCCCGCACCGAATAACTGTGATTTGGTTCGATTCGATCGGCGGGCACTTCAATCTTGAAGGGCAAGACCTCGCCGGGCGTCAGGCGCACGTGCCGCTTGCGATACTCGGAGATGACGATTGAGGGGGCGTCGGCGCGCGAAACGTCTTCGACTTGAACGATGACGTCCGCTTTATCCGCACCGGGCTCAGCCGGTAAAACGATCTGACCCTGAACCGTATTGTCTGCCGCCATAGGAACCTATCTTAGCACTTAGGCACGATCGAATTCAGCCAACAACTCGGCCATTGAATCGGTGATCGGCTGGCCCGTTCGCTCTTCGACGAACTGCCATTCTCCGGCCGGGTTGATTTCAAGGAATACATCGCCGTCCACGGTGCGCCTTAAATCGATCGCGCCGTAAACCAATCCCAGGCGATCCATCAGTTTTCGAATCCCCTTCCGCGTACGGGAATCCAACGTGGCCGGCTGAAACATTGCTCCCGCCAGGTCCATACGATAGTCGACGTCGTAACCGCCAGGAGCAGGAGTAATGGCGGCGGGAAACATCTTCGGACCAACAACCGTGACGCGCATGTCAGCTTCGGCGGAAATGTACTCTTGGAAGATGACCGGCGCGTGCCGTACTGCATCCAGCATTTCAACTTCATTAGGCTGAATCACCCGGGTCTCTCGCCAACAGGTTTCCGAAGCCAGAAACGTCTTATAAACGCAACGCTGCGGCGCGAGTTCTTCGATGAATTTTCGCGCGACGGCCGGATCATTGGTAATGACCGTGCGGGGAATTCGCAATCCCACCTCGGTCGCTACTGCCAATTGATAAGGCTTGTGATGCGCAACTTCGTCAAGATGCGGAGGATTCACCCACTTCAAATTCAATGCCGGCCAGAGACCGGCGAGGGCTTCGTGACATTCGCTGTAAGTAAACGAGGCCGCGGCGGGTGACATGCGTGGATCGACAACCAGAGCCTGTGGCCTGCGCCACCATCCGGCGCGACATGAACTCAGGTCGATATGATTGCCGTCAATC
>DATANL010000715.1:0-1518 GCA_036266295.1 Pyrinomonadaceae bacterium
AATCCTGAGCGAAACATCTACGGCGTGCAGTTCCATCCCGAAGTCGCGCATACGCCCCTGGGCGCGCAGATTTTGCGAAATTTTCTGTTTGAAATTTGTAAGTGCCGTGGTGACTGGTCGCCGGCCGCGGCCATCGACGAACAGGTCGCGCGCATTCGCGAGATGGCCGGCGAAAACGATCGCGTGATTTGCGGCATCTCGGGCGGCGTCGATTCTTCAGTCGCTGCGGCGCTCGTGCATCGGGCCATTGGCGATCGGCAAACGTGCCTGTTCATCAACAATGGATTGCTGAGAGAAAGTGAATTCGAAACCGCGTTGGCTCTGCTAAGGCGGAGCGTGCATTTGAATATCGTCGGCATCGATGCCAGTGAAACATTTTTGAAAGCACTCTCAGGTGTGGTCGATCCTGAACAGAAACGAAAGATCATCGGCGCGACCTTCATCGATGTCTTTGATGAAGAGGCAAATAAGATTGGCGACGTTAAGTATCTGGTGCAGGGAACTCTCTACCCCGACGTCATCGAATCAGTTTCCGTCCGCGGCCCGTCCGTCACGATCAAGAGCCATCACAACGTCGGCGGCCTGCCGGAGAAGATGAATCTCAAACTTATCGAACCACTGCGCGAACTATTCAAGGATGAAGTTCGCATCATCGGCCGCGAACTCGGCGTCCCCGAAGAGATTCTCAATCGTCATCCTTTCCCCGGCCCCGGCCTCGCCGTCCGCGTCCTCGGCGACATCACCGCAGAGCGCTTGAAGATCCTCCGCGCCGCCGATCGAATCTTCGACGAAGAACTCCGCCGCGCAGATTTATACAACTCCGTATGGCAAGCGCTAGCCGTCCTGCTACCGATTGCAACCGTCGGCGTAATGGGCGACGAGCGCACCTACGAACGCGTGATTGCGTTGCGGGCCGTCACCAGCGTAGACGGCATGACCGCCGACTGGGCCCGCTTACCGCACGAAGTACTCGCTCACATCTCGAGCCGAATTGTTTCCGAAGTCAAAGGCGTGAATCGAGTCGTCTACGACATCAGCACGAAGCCGCCGAGTACGATTGAATGGGAATAGGGAAGTGAGCAGTGTGCGGTGAGCAGTGTGCGGTGAGCAGTGTGCGGTGAGCAGCGAGCCCATAGACACGATCCGCCTTTCGACGGCGATAGATAAACCCGACACTTTCTGCCGAATTTATGGGCATCATCCGCCTGAGGTTAGACCGCGTCAAGTACACAACTCCGATAAATGGCGGTGCCGCTTCCAATCGACCAGTACAAGCGTTCACGCAGGAACCGTTGCCAGTCCGCGCCAGCGGACGAATGCCAATAGCCCACCGATTCATCGGTGGGATCATCGCGTGTTTTGATTCGCGAGTCCGTTAAACGGACGGCTGATCCGCACTGCGTTGCCTGCGGAGGATTTATCAGTCGTCCGCTTGTATGTTTCACCTCAAGCAAGTTAGAAATGCCGATTAGAATCGGCAGCAGGGTGCAACAGATCGTTATCCGCCAGGTAGCCTAA
>DATANL010000716.1:0-4898 GCA_036266295.1 Pyrinomonadaceae bacterium
GGACCGTGGTCGTCTATTACACCGCGCGCCAGCGTAAAGAGGGCGCGGTTGACGTGAAGTTCAACGATGTGTGGCGAATTAAGATACTGCCGAAGAAGTAGACACCAAGCGCTAGCATGAGCAATGACAAACTGAATTGACCTGCTCGGCTGTTCGGCGCGGTGTCATTTCCGGTGATTTCGCCTATCGTTTGCCAGTTGCGCATCTCGCAATCGATTCAGTTCGTTAATCCGACCACGCAGCGTTCGCACGTATTGTTCGGTGGTCGCTTTGTCATATCCCGCGGCGCGGAATGTGTCGCGCAGTTGATTGTCTGAAAGCTGCGCCAGTTGCGAGCCGATCCAGGCCGCGTCCTGCGCCGGAACCTTCTTCATCCTGTTAGTCGCGTTGCGTTGCCGGAAATAGTACGGCGGCCACAGCGCGCTCAATATTCCCAGCTTCTTCGGTTTCAAATCGTAAGCGAATTTCACGTTGCCGTTCTTTGTGTTGTCTATGAATCGCGAGCGCGAAAAGTCGCTGACGTTGTTTTTTGATCGACCACCGCCAATGCCGCCGGCGTGCCCCATCGTGGCGCCCAGATCGGTGACGGTGTAGACGTCCTCGCCCGTGTCTTTCACTTTCAGCACGCGATTGTTTTTTTTGAAAGTGTCCCAGTTATTCAGCAGCACCATCATCGTCTTCAGCCCGTTCAATTCGCGCGTGCCTTTGAACGGGTTCTTGTTCCAATCCCAGTTGGCGCCGCGTTCGACGTTCTTGCGGCGCGGCTCGAAGCGAGCGCCGACCACCGAGTCGCCTTGCACGAATTTCTGGCCGCGCGACAACGATTGCATGCCGTCGACATGAACGCGATCGAAGTAATAAGACTCCTCGGCATTGTAGCCCACGGCCCAAACCAGGCGGCTGGAAACGGTCTCGGCCTGTGCTTCGGGGCCGAGCTTCACTCGCCACTTCGCGCCATTGGCGTCGGTGACTTCAAATTTCGGCATGCCGCCTTCCTTCACTTCCTTGACGAAGCGAAACGGCGGAACCGGAGCTGACTCGCGCGAGCCCGGACCGTAATACAAATCCCGGTTGCGAATATTGCCTGGGTCGTGCCACAGCACCGCGGCTGATTTATCGCCGAGTGCTTTCTTTTTCTTTTTGGACTTGGCGGTCGAGAAAACCTGAAGCGAAAAGATGCCGATGATCGCGACGGTCGTAAAGAGCACGAGCCAGCGATTTCTGAAATGTGTCTGCACGGAAAACTCCTGTCCGGGAAGAGAAGAGTTGTTGGCGATTGGGGGGCCTGAGGGAATGCTCGGGATTTATTCTAGCAAACGCTGTGAATGGTTTGGGCGGGACGATGAACAACAAGAAAAGCGTTACAGGAATGCAATTTGGAGTGCGGCGGCAGAGCGCAGCCGCGACGCCGCTTTGGATTCGGCGCACCGCGCGGCACGTTACGCATGATCCAAAGCGCCGTCGTTGCCGGCGCACTCCAAAGTAAGCCGCCGGACTCCAAAAAGAAGAAGGCCGCTTCGTTTGAAGCGGCCTTTGAATTCGCGAATCGGTGCTATCGGATTCGGGACTTCAGCTAGTTCTTCTGGGTTGTAGCGGTCGTGGTGGCAGCAGTGCTATTCGCCATTCGCAGCGCGTAGTTCTCGACGAACTTCTTCTGACCGCCGTGACCGTTGGAGGTGTAGAAATCGAAATCCAGCATCTCCTGGTAAACCTGGTCGTAGTTCCAGTGGTAATTATTGAAGCGGTAAATTGCTCCCATCACGCCGGTCCGGTGACGGCCGCCGGCACAGTGCACATAGAACTTGCCAGTCTCGGGATCGTTGACCAGTTTCAGGAACTGGGCGATCTGCTCATCACTGGGATCGTGCTTGTCAGGAATCGCAATGTTCACGTATTTCATGCCTTGCGCTTCGACGTAGCCGCGCTCGTTGTCGCTGTTGTCGGTCAGGTCAATGATGGTATGAATGCCCAACTCTTTGAGCGCCGCAAATTCTTTTTCCTTTGGCCGGGCGCCGCGATAGAACCGGTCGTCCATCTGGCCGAAATTTGAAATCTTGATTTGTGAAAACTTAGCGTCAGCGTGGGTCTTTGCGAGTGAGGCAGCAGCAAACGCGAACGTCAACGCAGCGATTGCAGTCAATTTGGCGTAGGTAGTCTTATTACGGAACATCTGGGGTGTACTCCTTAAATTACTTTGACTTTCTAACAGGGTTTGCCGGACTGTGCAAGACTGCTTAATTCAAGTGGGGTCGGGGCCGTCGGTTGCCAATCTCTTGAGGGCGATCTCGCTATCAATTGGTCGGGAATTATTAGATACAAAAACGTGACACGTGGTTGCATGGTCTTTATGGAGCGCGGGCATCCCTGCCTGCAAATCATGCGCAAGCACTCAGATCGTCGCGCTTCTCGCTCATGCGGGCAGGGATGCCCGCGCTCCATTGACGGGCTTCGTAGTCATTGAGTTAATCTAGCGCGCTGAATATCGTCATCGAGATCATGCCCTTTCTTGATTTGCTCCAATTGGCTTTCCGCAACCTTCGCGAGGCGAAGCTGCGCGCGACGCTGACTTCGATGGGCGTGATTGTCGGCGTGGCGGTGATTGTCACGATGGTGTCGTTTGGGCTGGGCCTACAGCGCAATCTGCTTTCGCGATTCAAAGCTCTCGATTTATTCAGCGAGATGTCGGTCTATGGCAAGACGGTCTCGGCGGCCCTGAATCGATCGGCTGCGAATAGACGCGGCGGCAACGGCGATCGACCGCCGGGTCCGCGCATTCCCGAGAATGAAACGCCGACACGTATTCTCGACGACGCAGCGTTAGCCGAAATTGCGAAAATTCCGGGCGTGCTTTACGTCGAACCGGCGGTCTTTTTCGGCGAGGAAGTCAGAGTTAACGGCAAGACTTTCGGGGCCGGCATCGGGGGCTGCAATGTGCCAAATCTGTCCACTCGTTTCCGAGAGTTTGAAGCCGGTCAGATGATCGCCAATCCCGAAGCTGATGAAGCGGTGGTAGGTTTCGACTTTGTTCAGAACGCAGGTTTTGCTTCGCCGGCGGAGGCTCTGGGAAAAACGATCGAGTTCCTGGTGCCGGCGAAAGACGGAGAAGTGAGCGATGAGCAGTCCAGCTTTTTCGGCTTGCCTTTGGGCGATGAAGAATCGTCGACGCCGACGAGTGGCGTGGCCGTCGCGAAAACATTTCGCATCGTGGGCGTCTTAAAGGAAGTGAAACTCAACGGCGGACCCGGACCACAGCGCGGATTCATGCCCACCGCCGAAATCAATATTCCGATCGCCGCGGCGCGCCAATGGACACTCGAGCACACCGGAGAACAGGCGAAAGTTCTGATGGCCCTGGCTCGCGAAAGCGGCGCCATCGGTAAGGATGAAGCCCCGGGCTACCTTTCGGCCGTAGTGAGGGTGACGGATCCGGTGGCCCTCCCCGAGGTGCGTAACCGGCTCAAGGCGATGGGTCTCGGCAGCTTTTCGATCGTCGATCAACTGGATCAAATTCGCACGGTCTTTCTGATCATCAATTCGATCCTGGGGTTGCTGGGTGGCATCTCTCTGCTGGTGGCCAGCTTCGGTATCGCCAACACGATGATCATGTCGATCCTCGAACGGACGCGTGAGATTGGGATCATGAAAGCAATCGGCGCCGAGGACCGCGAAATCAAATTGATTTTCTTTTTCGAAGCTGCGGTTATTGGAGTTGTGGGCGGGGTGATTGGATCAATTGCGGCGTGGCTAATCGACGTAGTCGCGAATCGTCTGGCCTATCGGTTCATCCTCAAACCACAGGGCGCGTCGTTCGTTGACTTCTTTCATTTGCCGCCGTGGCTTTGGCTGGGCGCGATCCTGTTTGCGCTGAGCGTTTCAATTTTGGCGGCGCTTTATCCGGCAGCTCGGGCCGCGCGCATCGATCCAGTCAGAGCGCTGCGGCATGACTAGAGATTAGCCCGAAAGAGCATCGGAATCAGCACAAAGAAGCCGATCAAAATCAGCGAAGTGATCAATATTCCGGTGCTGACCATCCCGAGGATCCGTCCGGTGTTTGTGAGGTCGCGGCCACGGGGATCCATGTAGCCTCGATCCATCTCTCGCAGGTCGTTGTTTCCCATCACCCAGGCAGCCACGCCGAACAGTGCGCACCCCACGAAACCGAGAATGCCGAATGCGAGAATGACAGAAGCACGATGAGGTTTCAGCATACGCCTGGATGCAGCGGTGTCAGCTGCGCTTTCTTTGATAATATCCGCGCCGGGTCAGCACGAATGGTTTTTCTTTCCGCTTCGCAGTTGAGACGGTTATCTTCACCGGACGGAATTGCTCGGTGTCGCTCGTGTCCGACGGGCGAAATCCTATCGCATAACGCGCGCGCAGGCGATCAATCATCACACCCAATTTGTCGTCCACTTCTTTTTTGTCCGCGCCCATGACTTCACCGCCGGTTTCCTCGGCATACTTATTCACCGCTTTGATCTGACCGAGCGACACGATGTTGAAGACTTTTCCGATGGCGGCGCGCGCAATCAAGCCGTAGACGACTGCGCCGCTTTCAAGAATGTCATTCAGTGTCTGCTTGTCTGCGCCCGAAGCGATGTTGTCAGTGACGACGATGATCACGCGCCGGCTGTTGGGCGTCTTTGCAGACTCCATGTGAAAGGCGGCTTCCTGCAGAGCGCTGGGCAACAAGGTTCCGTTGCCGAGAACATCTGTCTCGGTAGCTTCCTGGATCTTGCGGGCTGCGAGCGCGCGGTCTTTGGTGAAGTCCTGGGCCAAACTCGTTCGCACCGCGAAGGTCATCACCGCAACTTGATCGCCCGGCTTCAGCCGCAGAAGGGCATTGAGCGCGCCGTCGCGAACGTCGTGAATGATTGGCCGGACGCTGCGACTGACGT
>DATANL010000717.1:0-1836 GCA_036266295.1 Pyrinomonadaceae bacterium
GTAAAACTTGTCGGCTTCGCGAAAAAAAGAAAGCACCACATCCGGATTCGTCGGAATCGAATACTGCCCGACGTAGTCGTCAAATATTTTCGGGTCGATTTTGATCTCGGTGAGCTTTTGATCCTGCCCATCGCTGGCCCACGCCGGTCGCATTGCGGGCGCGCTGATGAATGCCACGAGAGCGAAACTCCCGATCATTGACCAAATAAATCGTCTCATTGAATTCCTCCTCGACCAGTTCGCATTGCCATGTAGAAAGTTATAGGCACCTCAACTAACCATTGCAAGCAACGACGTGAGCCCACCTGTAAACAGAAATATTTGTAGGCTAGCTTCAACTAACCCATAGTCGGGACAGCAGCTCGGCGGTCGACAGTGGCTTTCACTATACCGGGCGCCGGCAGTTACGGCGCCGGACAACGCGGTTCGTTGGGCCCACTGAGCGAGTGAGGTTGAAAATCAAATTTTGCCGGTGGCTTTAAGGCGTCGCGCAATCGCGTCAGGTTGTTTTTCAGGGCGATGCACGAGGGCGTCACGTTCTCGATTATTGATTTCGCCGGACGTCGATCAGCGCTTTGAATCATGGAAACGAAGCGGGTCACGTCACGATTGATCGCGCCGAAGCCTGGGGCCTCGCTGGTGCCTTCCTGAAGATCCGCCAGTTGTTTGTCCAGCTTATCAAGCCATTCGAGCATCGCTTTGTCCGTCGTCTTCTGCTTCGCCGCGGCATACATCGGCCGCACCTGCGAGATCCAGTTGTACACGGCATAGCTGGTATTCATCCAATCGTCGATCATTCGCGCGATTTCGAGTTGCGCTTCGAGATCGCCCGGGTTCACCTGCACGCGCGGATCCAATTCGACGGTTAGCCGTTGGCGAAAAGTCTTGCCGTCAACTTTCAAAACCAGTTCGTAGTCTCCCGGCACCGCGAGCGGGCCCGGTGGTTGATAGCGTGGCGTACGGCCCGGGACGGCATGATCGGGGAGCGTGTATTCGATGTAATCGATGTGCCGGCCCCGGAAGTTGTAGGTCAGCGCATCGGGATGCGGCCATTCCAGGTTCCACGCAAAACGATTCAAACCGGCGTGTCTCGTCAACACGTCAGGCGGCGCAAACCAATAATCCGGAACGTTCGCCAGCCGAGTGTCTGCCGGCGGGGCGGTGCTGGAGAAACTGCGGACGAGGTTCTTTTTCGCATCATAAATTTCCAGCGAGACGTCCTTCGCGGGTGACTTCAGGTAGTAATAAATGATCGCGCCTTCAGGTGGATTTTCGCTGTGCGCTGTATCGATCGACAAAGGCGTTTCTGGATCGTTATCGAAACGCACGCGGACAGCTGCGGCCGGCTTGAGCAGGGTCGTGGCACGCGTCTCATCGACCTGTCGCAGCGGCGAGACGTCGTCCAGGATCCAGAGACCACGGCCGTACGTCGCGGCCACGAGGTCGCTGCCGTGCACATTCAGATCGCGGACCGAGGTGGTGGGGAGATTTAATTGCAGCGGTTGCCAATGATCTCCGCTGTCGAACGAGACATACACTCCGGTTTCCGTTCCGCCATACACCAAACCCTTTCGCTGTGGGTCTTCACGGATGGTTCGCGCGATGGCATCCTGCGGCAGGCCGCTGACGATCTTCTGCCACGTCTTGCCGGCGTCGCGCGTGCGGAACATGTAAGGATGCGAATCGGCGGGCACCGAACCGATTAAGTAGGCAGTGTTCGCATCTGTCGCAGAGGCTTCAATCAACGTCACATCCAGGCGCTCAGGCAATTCTGCCGGCGTGACGTTGGTCCACACGGCGCCGTCGTCCCGGGTCAGCTGCACCACACCGCCACTC
>DATANL010000718.1:0-13823 GCA_036266295.1 Pyrinomonadaceae bacterium
ATTGAGGGCCCGGACGGACCAATCCAGATTTCGTCGCCGTCGTTGATACTCTTGTTCGGCTTAATCGATCGACCGTTGAGCTTGACGTCTAACGCGGGATCGACATTGACGATTCGATAAGTGCCTTCGACGCGCTGGCACTCGATCAGCGTGCCGTTGTTTTCATTGGCTACGGGCTGGGCCAGACGAATCTTTACGTCGCAGTCATCCCCGGTGCCGATGCGCACCGTGTCAGCCATGACCACCTCAGTCGAGCGATCGTTCAAGGAAGACACGTGAATCACCATGCCGTTCGATTCACGTGGCTGCCGTACCTGGCCGATGTTCCTGAAGTTTTTCACGTCAATATCAAATCAGGCGCCCGCATCCAACAGACCACCGGTGGGTGCGGTCAATCAGGCGACGCCCGTTCGCGATCAATCTTACAATGAAAGTTAGGGCGCGCAAAGACTTTCGATGTTAAGAACGTGTGTCAATGAATTGCTTGCGGTGGTCACGCCCTGAAGACGAACGACGCGCGGTTCGTGTTAGCATGAATTTTGAATGGCCAGACGATAATTCTATTGACAATGTCGAGCGAATAGGATGCTTGAGACGGAATGAGGATTCCTAAACAGAGCCCGGAAATCTCAGATCGGATTGTTGATTTCGACGGCGCCACTCTCGAGCGCCGGCCCGTGCTGAAAAGTGAAGTGCTGCGCGAATTTCAAGCGCTGAATAATCGCTTCGCGGTCCGGGTTGTCGAGAAATTACCGGTTGACCAGGACGGCGTCCTGGATCCGCAGGCGATGGACCGCCTGTTGGTGACAGTTCACTGCGAGATGCAGCGGATGTCTGAGGAGTTTCAGCACGGCCAGAGGATGGCCGAGTTGCTGAATCCTCTGCTGAATGCAATCCGCGATGCGAATTCGCCGCGCAGGTTGACCGTAGTCGACATTGGTTGCGGCTCCGGATTTGTGTTGCGCTGGTTGGCTGCGCACCGCGCCGTGCCGGATGACGTTGACCTCATCGGAGCGGACTACAATCCGGCGCTGATCGCTGAGGCCCGACGGCTCGCCGCAGCTGAGGACCTCGCCTGTCAATTTAAAGTCGCGAACGCTTTCCGGCTCGAGGAAACCGCCGCCATCTACATTTCAACCGGCATTCTTCATCATTTTCGTGGTCCCCGCCTCACCCAGTTGTTTGCCCAACATGTCCGGCCGGGGACCCGCGCCTTTCTTCATTTCGACTTTCACCAGTCGCCGCTGGCTCCTTTTGGTTCCTGGTTGTTTCATGCCGCGCGCATGCGCCAGCCTTTGGCCAGGCACGACGGCGTGCTGTCGGCGATCCGCGCTTACACCGCGCACGAATTGTTGAGCGCGGCGCGAACAGGTGCGCCCACCTTCACTTCGGCAGTCTACGGAACGAAATTATGGCAATTGCCGATCCCGCGGGCCTTCCATTCACTCGTAGGAGTCTTGCCTGAATATCACGAGGCGTTCGTTGCGAACCTCGGCAGCAAAGCCCTCTCGCTCGGAGTAATTCGATGATTGCGCTGGGCCTGTGGATTTTGGCGACGTTGGATGCCGCGTTCGCCGGATACCGGGCTGCGGCGGGACGAAACGCCTTGATCAGAAAGCGCCGCTATTATTTGCGGGCGATGATCCTCGGCGCGATCTTCGGCCAGGTGGCCGTGGCGATGGCGGCTGGGATAATTCTGATCACACTCACACTGACGCCGGATCGACTCGGATTGCTGCGTGATTACAACCTCGCGGGCGCGCGCATGCTTCTGGTTTATGTCCTTTATGCGGTCATCATTCTCTTTGCCTTCATCATCAGATCGATCCGTTCGGTGGACATTCGCAGCATCACCAGCACGCTGGTGTTCGGTCCATTTACGCTGATTCGGCCGGCGGTAGCGATCGCCGGCCTGGTCTACGGAATCCTCGTAGCTCCGCGCCTGGAAGTAATTGTCGTGGCCGTGACGATATTAATGATGATGTTGGGCCTCGAGCGCGCCTTAAGTTTTTACCGCAGGCTCTCAAGCTCTTCCACCAATTAAAGCTACCCGTTTTTGCGTTTCTGAACACGTTCAAGATTTCACTTGACGGGCTTTCTGCGCCGGCGTATGTTTGTATGTGCGAGTTGAACGTGTTCAAGTCGAGAAAGAAAGCTTGAGAGGTAAATGAGCAATGACTGAAGAGTTTCCGGATGTTGAAATGCGCGTTGGCCTGGCATCGAGGCTGCTGGCTGCGGTTTGGTTTGCCTTTACGGCCTGTATCCCAATTGTTTATTTCTTTGGGGTTTATGAGCGGACGTCCTGGTCCAACCCCAATGCATTTTTCGGCAGACCTATCACCCTCTTCATTGTGTTACCAATCTGTTTGGCGGCGTTTTTTGGCTTTACGATTGGCTCGAAGATCCTGGACGAGAAAGGGATGACGCCTGGCCTGGCAGCATTGCTGGGCGCTCTCGTCGCCATCGCCTCCTACTGCGGGATGATGATCGGATTCGGATTGGTGTCGACTTCGAATGCCGCCAGCGGCTGCCCAAATCCACTTGAAGTAATAGCTGGAGCGATTGTTTTTGCTCTCTTCGGAATGGTCTTTGTCGGATGGCTGGTGGTGCTTGCCGGCGCCGCGAGCGGTTGGCTCTTATTTCTTTGGGCCGACAGCGATAACGCGCCCTCGATCATCTGGGTAACCAAAGATGATGCGCGGCGCTTTAATTATGTAGCCGGAGCTGCATTGTTCGTGGCCCTCTCGTTTTGCTTGCTGACATGGTTGGCGTGTCGCAGTTGATACGGTCATCGAAGATGCGAGTACAAAGTATGACGACTCGCGGGATTATCAGAATCCTGTCATCATAAAGCGCGCGCATGATTCGCCCAGCGCACTCATTCCATTACAAGAACGGGATTAATTAGCTCAGGTATGCGTGAAGAGTTTATTGAGGATCGCGAAAAACTTCTGGCCCTGGCGCCGGTGGCTGCGGCTCCGATTAAGCACCATGTTTTTGTCTGCACGGGCAAATCATGTTCGTCCAGAGACAGCGCTGAGGTGCTGGAGGCTTTTGAAAACGATTTGAAGGAGCGAGGGTTGCTGTTTGGCCGCGAAGCCAAAGGCAAGAATCCGCATGGCCGCATCATCGTAACGTCGTGCGCGTCGGTCGGGTTCTGTTCCATTGGGCCGGCAGTGATGATCTATCCGGACGGCGTCTGGTATGCACAGGTGCAAGCAGCGGACGTCGCCGAAATAATCGAAGAGCACTTGCTCAACAATCGAGTGGTTGAGCGGCTGGCTTTGGCGAAGATTCCTTCGGAAGATCGTTCTGCTGAGACCGAGATCGATTCAGCGTGGGACGCCTGATGGCGCCGCATTCGATCACGTATTTATCTAGTGCGGGGATTTACTGGAATCGAAAGGGCGGTAACTCGCGAATGCTGCCCGGCGAAAACATGAAGATGCCCATCTCGTACTTCAACCGGTGAACGCAGTTTGGCTGCACGACGACATTCGTTTGCGCGGAACCGCATTGGGCCATGAACAAGTAATGGAAGTAAACCTGGACGTTGTGCATTCCCGGCGTGAGCTGGAATGAAGTGGTGCCCCAGGGCCGCAGATTGATCTCACCATCAATCACAATTCGCGGCGTGCATGCGTAAAGAAAGAATGACAGCGGAAAGAAACTGGTTTCGATTTGAATGCCGGACCATGGTTGTTGAGTGGACATGGTTGATTGCTCCTTCGCGACACGGCCAACGACACACTAGCCGGCGCTTGATCCGGTTGCGGCCGCGCCGGGTGCTGCGGCCGGCCTCCAACGCAAAACGGGTTTGCGCGCGGCCGCTGCTTCATCGAGACGGCCTATGCGCGTTGTGTGCGGCGCGTTGAGCACGAGTTCCGGATCGTCGACAGCTTCTTGCGCGATGGAACGCATGGCCTCAATAAACTGATCCAGTTCCTGCCGTCCGACCGATTCCGTTGGTTCAATCAGCATCGCGCCCGAAACGATCAAGGGAAAGTAAATCGTCATCGGGTGAAAGCCGTAATCGATCAAGCGCTTGGCGATGTCGAGCGTGTGCACGCCCTTGCGTGATTGCCGCTTGTCGGTAAAGACGACTTCGTGCATGGGATCGCCGTCGAAAGGCTTTTCGTAATCCGGCATCAGGCCGTGCGCAATGTAGCGCGCGTTCAGCACGGCGGCCTGCGTCGCCTCGAGTAATCCGTCATAGCCATGCGTGAGAATGTAAGCGAGCGCGCGCAGCATCATCCCGTAATTGCCGAAAAAGGCTTTGACGCGGCCGATTGATTGCGGACAGTTGAAATCGAGCGAATAGACTTTATCGGTGCGGACGATTCGCGGAACGGGCAGAAACGGCTCGAGCTCTTTCGAACAACAGCATGGGCCAGAGCCCGGTCCGCCGCCTCCGTGCGGCGTCGAAAAAGTCTTATGCAGATTCAGGTGAATGACGTCGACACCCATATCGCCGGGCCGCGCCACGCCCACCAGCGCGTTCATGTTCGCGCCGTCCATGTAGACCAGACCACCCGCCTCGTGAACGATGCGGCAAATCTCCTGGATGTTCTTTTCGAACATGCCGAGCGTGTTCGGGTTGGTCAACATCAATCCGGCCACGTCGCCGTGCGCACACAACTCGCGCAGATGATCGAGATCCGTCAGTCCTTCGGGCGTCGAGCGGATCGTCTTGACGGTGAATCCTGATAAATGGGCCGACGCTGGATTGGTGCCGTGCGCGGAATCGGGAATCAACATCGTACGGCGTCGGGCCGAGGCTTCCTTGCCGTCGCGCGCATCGATGAACGCGCGAATGATCATGATGCCGGTCATCTCGCCGTGCGCGCCCGCCGCCGGTTGCAGAGAGATTCCGGGCAGGCCGGTGATTTCCGCGAGGTGCTGCTGCAGTTCGTAAATGACCTGTAACGCGCCCTGCGATTCAACTTCGGAAGCCAGCGGATGAAGATTCGCAAAGTTGGCGATGCGCGCGACCTTCTCGTTCAAACGCGAGTTGTATTTCATCGTGCAGGAACCGAGCGGATACATCCCCTGATCGATGGAATAGTTCCAGGTAGAGATGCGCGTGAAATGACGGACCACGTCGACTTCGGTCACCTCGGGCATGCCCGCCAGACCGTCATCGCGCTGAAATTGGCTCGGGATGATTTCGTCGAGCGAACTCTCGTCAACGTCGAGCGGCGGCAGACTGTAGCCCGCGCGACCCTCCTGCGAGCGCTCAAAGATCAATTGCTCGTTCGAGCTGATGTGAGATGTAACTTTGGTGATATTAGAACTCATTGACTCGTTTGGTCGCCCCGGCAAAAATTGAATTCGTTTAGACGGCGGACTTGTCCGCCGCGTGGATTGCCGCACAAGTGCGGCATCTAAACGATCGTTATCGTGTCAGAGCATGCAGGCCCTCAACCAGCGCATCGATCTGCTCGCGCGTATTTGTTTCAGTTACGCACACTAAAAAATCATTCGGCTGGTTCGCATCGAAACGTGAAAGCGCGATGCCGCCGTCGATGCCTTTATCGCGGGCCAGCTTGTCGAGCAGCGGTACCGCTTCGCTCGATGCTCGCACCACGAACTCATTAAAGAACGGGCCGGAGTAGGGAAGCGAGCACCCCGGAAGTTTTCCGATCTCGCGGGCGGCGTAATGCGCTTTTTGCGCGCACTGGTTTGCCACATCCTGAATCCCGTGGCGGCCCATCGTCTCGAGATAAATGGTCGCACACAAAGCGATCAAGCCTTCGTTGGTGCAAATGTTCGACGTGGCCTTCTCGCGGCGGATGTGTTGTTCGCGCGTGGCCAGGGTCAGCACAAATCCGCGCCGCCCCTGCTTGTCGTAAGCTTCGCCCACCAGCCGGCCGGGAATTTGCCGCGCGTACTTGTCGCGCGTCGCGAACAGGCCGACGTAAGGGCCGCCATAGGACAGCGGCACGCCGAACGATTGACCTTCGGCGACGACGATGTCGGCGCCGCACGCACCGGGCGACTTCAACAATCCGAACGACATCGCTTCGGTTACCGTGACGACGAGCAGCGCGCCGGCTGCATGGGCCTTGTCAGCGAGGGCCGCGACATCTTCAATGCAACCAAAAAAGTTCGGCGACTGAATAACGATCGCGGCAGTCTGATCGTCGATGGCATCGAAGGCGCTGGCGGGCGTTTGTCCCGAAGCGGGATCGATGTCAGCAGTCTCCAATTCAATCCCGGCGTGCTGCACGTACGTATGCGCGACTTCGAGGTATTGCGGGTGGACCGCGGAAGAGACAATCACTTTCCGCCGGCGCGTCACGCGTTCCGCCATCAGCACGGCTTCAGCCATCGCAGTTGAGCCGTCGTACATCGACGCGTTCGCGATGTCCATGCCGGTCAACTGGCACACGAGTGTCTGAAATTCAAAGATGGCCTGGAGCGTGCCCTGCGAAATTTCCGGCTGATAAGGAGTGTAGGCCGTGAAGAATTCCGAACGGGAAATCAGATGGTCCACGATCGTGGGCGAGTAGTGCGAATAAGCTCCGCCACCGAGAAAACTGATTCGCTGCGCGGCCTGGTTGCGCGCGCCCATTTCCTCGAATCGCTTGAGCAACTCGAGTTCAGACATCGCCGCGGGCACGTTCAGGTGACCGCGCAGGCGAAGGTTTTCAGGAATTGAATCGAAAAGTTTTTCCGTCGAAGCAACGCCGATTTCGTCGAGCATTTCGGCGCGCTCTTCGGGCGAGTTGGGAATGTAACGCAATTGTTTTTTACTCTTCGGCTTTCGTGAAGTCTTCGTATTCAGCTGCGGTCAACATGCTGTCGACTTCGCCGGGATTAGTCATCTTCATTTTGATCATCCACCCGTCGCCGTAGGGATCTTTATTAACTTTTTCGGGTTCGTCGTTGAGCGAATCGTTCGTTTCGCTAATCTTGCCGGCGATCGGGGTGAAAATCTCAGAGACCGCTTTCACTGATTCGACGGAGCCGAACGAATCATGCGCGGCAAATTCTTCGCCCTCCCTGGGCAGTTCGACATAGACGACATCGCCGAGTTGCTCTTGCGCGTGGTCAGTGATGCCGA
The DNA here is from genome assembly GCA_036266295.1 of Pyrinomonadaceae bacterium. Taxonomy (GTDB): domain Bacteria; phylum Acidobacteriota; class Blastocatellia; order Pyrinomonadales; family Pyrinomonadaceae; genus UBA11740. The sequence continues at coordinate 7,067 of DATANL010000718.1, forward strand.
TGACCGCCGTGTCGCCTTCGACGCGCAGCCACTCGTGATCTTTACTGTAGTGAAGATTGTCAGGAACGTTTGCCATGATGCTCCTCGAAGAGTTTTCAGTTTTGAGTTTTCAGTTTTGAGTTTGCCTCGTATTCAAACGCGGGGCGATATTAATTGATTCCGATCTGAAAACTCAAAACTGCAAACTGAAAACTATTTGGCCCGCTTGTAAAACGGCAGCGGCACAATTTGCGCGCCTACCATCTTCCCGCGTACATCGATTTCGATCGCCTGACCGGCGTTGGCAAATTCGACGGGCACGTAACCCATCCCGATGTTTTTCTTGAGAAAAGGCGCCGGACTTCCCGACGTGACTTTGCCCGCTGGTTGGCCGTTGATAAAGAGAGTTTGATCGTCACGCGCGATGCCGCGATCAGTCATTTCAAAGCCAACCAGTTTTCTCTTCAGGCCTGCTTCTTTCTGTTTCGCCAACGCATCGCGGCCGATGAACTCGCCCTTATTCAGCTTGGTAATCCACCCGAGGTTGGCTTCGAGCAAGGTCGTCTGCTCATCGATCTCGTGGCCGTAGAGGCACATGCCGGCTTCGAGTCTGAGGGTGTTGCGCGCGGCGAGTCCACACGGCAAGACGCCTTCATCGGAGCCGTAGTTGCCGGTGTCAAGCATTTTGTTCCAAAGCTGCTCGGCCCTGTCGGGCGCCGCGTAAACTTCAAAACCATCCTCGCCGGTGTAGCCGGTGCGCGAGACGATCGCATTCACGCCATCAACTACGCCTTCACGAAAATGGTAGTACTTGATTTCCGCGAGCGGCACGTCAGTCAATTTTTGCAGGATCGAAATGGCGTCGGGACCCTGCAAAGCAATCTGGCAATACTCAGAGCTGACGTTTCGCAATTCGACGTTCTGGTTTTGCTGATGTGATTTGATCCAGTCCCAATCTTTGTCCGTGGTTCCGGCATTGACGACCAGTAACAAATGATCTTCGCTGAAGCGATAAACCAGCAGATCGTCGATGACGGTCCCGGCCGTTGTGGTTAAGGCGGAATATTGCGCCTGACCATCAATCAACTTGGACGCGTCGTTCGATGTGATCCGGTTGACGAAGGGAATCGCGTCCGCGCCGCGCACGTCAATCTCGCCCATGTGCGAAACGTCGAACAGACCGGCGTGCGTGCGCGTGCGCAGGTGTTCAGTCATCGTGCCGGCGGGATATTGCACCGGCATGTCCCACCCGCCGAACTCAACCATGCGGCCGCCCAGCGTGCGGTGGGTGTCGTTCAAGGAAGTCTGCTTGAGTTGTAGCGCAGGTGCAGTCACGCGAATTCCTTGCCTTACGAAAGTCTGCGAACAAATTGATGTAATTGCGGTAAAGCGAAAACTAACATGCGGGTTTGGCAGCGTCAAGGAGGGTCATGATGAGAGCGAACTGCGATGATACGCGAGCGGCGGACCATGCCGCTCGCGCTTGTTGCGGAAGGTAACTGAGCGATCTTTTTAGCTTAACGGCGCGCGTCTTTGATTTCGCGATCAACTATCTTCTCAGCTTGCTTCGCGTCGTCTTTGCCCACTCCGAGATTCTGCAACGTACGGCCGATGTTGTTACCGTTTGCCAGTCCCGCGAGAATCGCATTAGTCGTGACGTTTGGATAGCGGTCATGCAGATTTGCGCCGAGCCGCATCGCTGCCACGTACTGGCCGAACTTTAGATCTGGATTTACCAAAAGCGCCGACTGGTATCCATCTCGCAAATTGTTCGCGGTGGTGTGAAGCCTCGCCGGCAAGTCCGGGTGAGCGCGCAAATCTTTATTAGCCTGCGCGGATTTCTCCCGCTGCAAAGCCGCGCGATCGAGGCCCGCATCTGACCGTCCGCCCGAGCGATCAGATGCCGTCGATCGGCCGACATCGGCGCGGCCGGTCGAGCGATCCGATGACGTGCCGATGCCGCGTGACACCCCAATTCCGCTGGGTGGCCCGCCGGCTCCTGGCGGCGGCCCGCCTTGACCGCGGCCTCGGCCTTGCGCGCAGACCACCGTTTCCAGCCCGAGCAAAAACGCGAATGCAAAAAGGATGATTGCCAGAGATTTAATCTTGCCGTTCATACTTCCTCCTCATAATGCTTCAGAAATTCAGAGGGAGGGCAAGGAGAGTGGTTTGATCTTAACGAGCATGCTGAGTTCCGCCGTTGCAATTCAACGTTGGCTCGCTTGCGGTTATCTGAAGATTTCAGTGAAGCGGAAATTCGCTTGCTAAAGCTCAGCGTCGACTTTTTGTCGAAGGTCGGCGGCCAGGTCGGCCCGACCCATTTCTTTCAGGCTGTCGCAAGCTGCTGTGGCAGACAGTCGATCCTTCAAGTCGATATAAACCAGACCGAGGTAATAGTGTGCGCGAGGATTTGTGTCTTGATTAATTAACAGGGACTGCCGGAACGCTTTGGTCGCTTCCTTATAGCTGCCCATATTGAAGTAGGCGATCCCGAGATCGTTGCGCAGTTCGTAGTCTTTTGGCTCGAGAGTGACGGCTGTAACATAAACCTTCAAGGCTTCGACGAAATTGCCTTCTCGATCGTAAATGACGCCCAATTGCCGGTACGGTTGCACAATAAACGGATCGATTTTAATTGCCGCATTGCAGGCGTTGATTGCTTCTTTCCACCGCTGGAGTCCGATAAAGGCTGCGCCTAATTGCGCATAGATATCACACGAGGCTGGCCCGATCTTTAACGCCTGCTTGAATTCGTTTATCGCTTCGGTAAACTGACTGTCGCTCATCAGCCGGACGCCCGCATCAAAATGCAGCGCGCGATCCTCGTCAGTTTTCCTGCTTAGCCATCTCATGCGCGCCGAATTATATCACGCGCATTGAGACGGCTTGAGCAGAATTCCATCCGCAAAAAAAACAACCGCGCTAACTTTGCACTCGGGAAACAAAGCCAGCGCGGCGTGACCGCTGCAAAGAATCTAAGCAGCGTTCAACTCATGACAGCGTTTGCAATCTAAAAGTAAGAGCCAACTGATTACGTGTTGCGTTAGTTCTCCCGGGATGTCTTGCCACTGTCTGAAATCTTGATGATGCTTTTTGCCGATCGGTTTGCAAAGGCAACCGCCGTAGGCGGATTGGCGTTCCCAGTGGTATCGACCGACTTGCCGGCGCGATCAAACATGAAGGTCCGAGGATACGGACCTTCAACGGTTAATTGTTGCTCCTGCAGGTTCACAACGCGCGGCACGTCCAGGGCTCCGTCGCCATCTTCATCCATTCGCACCGAGTAAAACTGTGCATTGATAATGGTGACCTCAGCCATTTGTCTGATGTCTGTCGCGCGTCGGCGCATCGAGTCGCTACGCGCCTGCTCCATGTAACTCGCGAACTGTTGCGCTGCGCCTTCGAGGGTATACCCACGTTGCGCGTGCAGAATGGCATTGAACGCACAGGTAGCCACGATCAGAACAATCACGGCGACGATCAGGAAATCGATAGTCGCAAATCCACCTTGAAAATTGACGTTGGCTGTTCGTTTCATGGCACTCACCGGATGTTGATTAGTATTCGCTGACCGCCAGCACGCGGGGACCGACCACGCCTAGCGCTTTCGTTGCCCAGACCGAATCGTATTGCTCATTCGACGTTCCGCTACCGTTACTGTTGAAAGTAGGAGCGAGAAAATTGCCGCTCGCGCCAAACCGGGCTACTACCACGGAGCCCAAACTATTACCGTTGCCGCCGCCGGAACGGTCAAATACTCCGCCGCCCAATACCAGAATCAATCCGCTGAAGGCAGCACTTCCGCGCGGCGCGAAAGTTCCGGTGACGACCAGTAGTCCAGCGCCGCCGGCCGGGGGCAAGTCACTATCGCCGTCAACAAAGGTCAACAGTGGTTGAGAAGTTGTTCCGTAACTTGAGGGCGGGTTGGCAGACGTAAAGTATCGCCCGTTGATCGAGGCCTGGTATCGCAACTGAGCGACCATAGCGCGCGCGGCATCGGCCGTCTGCAGCCAGGATGACAGGCTTGAGATGCTGACTTGACTAAAACCACCTGGAGAGCCCGTTATCTGTCCGCTCGGCAAGCTGAGGCTGTTCAGGTAGTTGTAATCCTGCGTACTGGTGACGGCAAATGCAGTAATGTTCTGCCCACCGGCGTTGTCATTGCCGTTATAACCATATTGAGAGCTGTTGCCGGCGTTGAAGGTAAGCACGCTGCCATCATCAGCACTGCGAATCGCTATTAAGCCGACGGCGGTGTAATCGAAAGCAAATCGGCTCAGTAGCATCTGCATCTGTTTTTGAGCAGCGCGAGGTCCAAAGCCGACCACGCGGGCAATCAGGCGCGTAGGATCGGGCGCAGTCACACTCACGGCAATCGGCGTGGGGCTGGTGGTGATTGATATCGGATTGCTGTTGCGGGCATAGATTGCGCCTTGAAGGTTATTCGATTGGGTGGGAAAAGTAATCGTCACGTCCGACGAACTGGTTGCGTTGATCTTGCAATCGATGTTGAAAGTTTGGGCGAAGGGCGCAGTTTGAGTGATCACCAAACGAAAAGGCTCATCAGTCACCGATGTGCCGCCTGAATTCACGCTGGTTATTTGAAATGTTCCCAGAGTGCTCGTGCCGGTGAGGTTAATCGTAGTGGTCGCCTGACCGGTATAACCAATTGTCATCTTGTTGCCGCCACTTTGGAACGGGTGAGACGGTGACCCATAGTTGGTAAAAGTCCCGGAGACCGAGAAGGTGACCAACGACGTGTTATCAGGATCGCTTAAGGCGGTGCTGAAGCCTGAGTTGTTTCCCGGCAAGAGCACGCGACCGGAGTTGTATGTCAACCAATGTGAAAGTCGCGGCGTGGTCGATGTGTCACCGGACGCATTTGAGGTCGCCAGATTGAGTGCGCGCCGAAAACTGATCTTATTTTCATTGGCTATGCCGCCTGACGGATCAGACGCAAAAACCGGATTTGGCGCTACGTTGCCGCGCAAGACATTCAAAGTTTGCTGAAGCCCGGCCTCGGCAGCATAGTAAGCCTGTATCTCCGCTTTCGAGTCGACTGTGTTCGTTGCCGACATCGTAGTCGACACTAGTAACGCCGCGCCGCTCAGCATTAACAAGACAGTGACGTAGAGACTCGTTATCAAAGCGGCGCCGCGTTCGCTGGACCGCTTATGCGCAGAAGGTATAGGCGCAGTTATTTTCATGACCATCCTCTTAGTATTTCACTAAATTCACATTCCGCAGGGCCACGTCAGAAACCAATTGAATCTGCGAAGCCGGTTGATACCCGGGAGAACCGGGATCGCCTACAGCAGGCAGGGCGACGCAGGCTGACATCACAATGTAACCGGCAGAACTTTTTTGGGTGACGTCGGAAACGGGAGTCCCGGAACTATCAGTGACGCTGGTTATATCGCAGTTACCGCCCGAGTTGTCGGCGGTGTATAGAACTTTGTCTGCGTAGTAATGGATATTCAGGTTGTCAACACGATTAGCCAGCACCATTTCCTGTGCCCCCACGTTGACGTCGAGCCGGACGATGTAGCTACTGCCGCTGTCCGTATAAAGCATAAACTTGATGTCTTCATCGCGATCAGAAACCGAATTGCTGGTCGTCTCTCCCGACAGGGCGTTGAGATTGCTGCGGACGCGAATTGAGTTCGCCGTAGAGTCCGAACTTACGATGCCGTTATTGTTCAGGCCAAAGCCGGCGTTGGCTATCTCGCGCGTCATCAAATTGATGCCTCGTTGTGCGTCAGCGATCGCGTCCATTTTTCGGTTTTCTCGGCTGCGCACTTTGAACGATGCGGCCACCAGGGTCATTGCGGCCGCCGCGAGGGCTAGCGTGATCGCCAGCGCGATTATCAGCTCAAATAGTGAGAAGCCTTTTTCGTCTGTGCGCTTCAGTTTTTCCATTGGTGTCACCCTGCCTCTCGCTATTGTAAATAAGGGCCCGATGCCGGCGAGGCTCGCTGACCAGTAACGGTCGCCGCCCACAAATTTGCTGAGCCCGCAGGCGAGACTTGGACCGTGATTAGCTCAAGCGTCGCACTGCCCCCGCAGTCCGAGGTATTGCATATCGTCGTGACGACGTTATATTGACGCCCCGCGTTGTTAAAAGTATCGGTGGAGGTGCCGGCAGCTAATGACGCATCGTCAAACGAAGCCCGACGCAAACGTTCCAGCCGCTGTTGCGCAATCACCAGGGCAGCGTTGGCGTCGTAAGAAGTCGAGTTGTATTTCGTGGCGAAGAAAAATAATCCCGCGGCTCCGAGCGCGGAGATCGTCATGATTACTAGCGCGACGCATACCTCGAGAAGGGAAAATCCTTGTTCGCGCCGGCGATCACTTAAGCCTGTTTTCGTTTTGGATGCCATTGCAGTTTCCTAGTTAGTTACTTTGACCAGCACCTGCGGCGAGCTGCACGGTAAGTTGAATGTCACGGCAAAGGTCCCTCGCGTCTTATTCAACGAAGTCACCGTGAAGGTTGCGCTGCCGCCGGCGGATAGACTGGCCACAGCGGGAGTTACTTGAAGGTTGGCAGGCGCGGAAGCCGAGACTACTGCTGAGCCGCCGCTGGTAATGGCAAAATTGATTGTGCCGTTTGTTGCGCCTTGCTTTTTAATGGTGAGCGAAGAGGGGTTGACGGTCCAACCTGGACAGCCACCGGAGCCGCCGCCGCTAGCCGGCGGACCTGCGGTGCCCGCATCGTTACCGCAATCGACCGTATTATTGTGCGCGCCGCTGCCGGTTACGACCGTACCCGATGACACAT
>DATANL010000719.1:0-3080 GCA_036266295.1 Pyrinomonadaceae bacterium
AAAGCAATTGGCGTATATACTTTCGAACAGCACATTACTGGCAAATCAGAGAGCATAAAAGACATCGTCCTTGAACTTCGGGACTTCATCATGAATTTGGATAGCGCGATGGAGGAAGTCCCCAAGAAGCTCTATGTGGCGTACCGGACTTCCCAGAATATTGTCTGCATGGAAATCAAAATCCAAAAAGTCGTCCTTTATCTAAAACTGAATCCTAAAGAGATAGCGAATCCTCCGAATATCGCACGAGATGTATCCAACATCGGGCACTTCGGAACTGGAAATTTTGAAATCACGGTAAAGGGCGTCAACAGCCTAGAAGTCGCGAAGAAATTCATTACCTTGGCCTACGAAAAGGTGGGAGGCTAATCTTGACTAGCTATGAGTAATAGTTCCTACCCCGGCCCTTCTCGCATTAATCTCTCCGCCTTCCCACCAAAGGATCGCTGGAACGATTGGACTGAGCTTGATTCGCAGGCCTGGCCGCGGCGGAAAGAGCGGCATTATCAGCTGGTGCCAACGACCTGTTTCAACTGCGAGTCGGCCTGCGGACTGCTGGCCTACATCGATAAAGAGACGAATCAGATTCAGAAGTTTGAAGGGAATCCGGAGAATCCGGGATCGCGCGGGCGCAATTGCGCGAAAGGACCCGCGACGCTGAATCAGGTTAGCGATCCCGATCGGATTCTTTATCCGTTGAAGCGTGTCGGAAAACGTGGCGCAGGAAATTGGGAGCGGGTTACCTGGGATCAGGTGCTTGATGATCTCGCTTCTCGAATTCGCAAAGCGATCGTCGAAGATCGCAAGGGCGAGATCATGTATCACGTCGGGCGTCCAGGCGAAGACGGATTTACGGAACGCATTCTGGCGGCGTGGGGTGTTGATGGGCACAACTCGCACACGAACATCTGTTCGTCGGGAGCGCGCGAGGGTTATCAACTTTGGATGGGACTTGATCGGCCCAGCCCCGATCATGCGAACGCGAAAGTCATTCTGCTGATCAGCGCGCACCTCGAATCGGGTCACTACTTCAATCCGCACGCGCAACGCGTGATCGACGGCAAGGCGAACGGCGCGAAGTTGATCGTCATGGACACGCGTCTTTCGAATACCGCGACACACGCCGATCATTACATTGCGCCCTATCCGGGTTCCGAGGCGGCGATCCTTCTGGCGATTGCGAATTATCTGATTCAGAACAATCTCTACAATCGCGAGTTTGTGCGCAAGTGGTGGAACTGGGAAGAATATCTAAAACAGGAGTCAGGAGTCAGGAGCCGGGAGCCGGTGAGCGCTTGGAGCGATGAGGTCAGTACCGGGAGCGGTAGCGACCGGGTCACATTCGATCACTTCGAGCGCGTCCTCAAACAACTCTACTCCGAATACACTTTCGAATTCGCCGCACAGGAATCGGGCGTTGACGCGAGCACACTCGAACAGATCGCGCAGCTGGTCTCGACGGCCGGCACGCAACTCAGCAGTCACAACTGGCGCAGTGTGACGTCCGGGAACAGCCATGGCTGGTCGGTGGCGCGATGCTTGTTCATGCTGAATTGTTTGATGGGCGCGGTCGCTACCGAAGGCGGCGTCTTTCCGAATGCGTGGAACAAGTTCGTGCCGAAGCCAATCCACACCCCGCCGCATCCGAAGATGTGGGGCGAGATTAATTGGCCGCAGGAATTTCCGCTTTCGATGCACGAGATGTCGTTCCTGCTGCCGCATCTTTTGAAAGAAGGGCGCGGCAAACTCGATACGTATTTCACGCGCGTTTACAACCCGGTCTGGACCAATCCCGACGGCTTTTCGTGGATTGAAGCCTTGTCCGATGAAAGCCTGATCGGCTGTCACGCGGCACTGACGCCGGTGTGGAGCGAGACTGCTTACTTCGCCGATTACGTTTTGCCGATGGGTCTCGGGCCCGAGCGTCACGACATTCATTCGTACGAGACGCATGACTCGCAGTGGCTCGGCTTTCGCCAACCGGTGATGCGCGCGGCGCGTCAACGCAACGGCGAAGACGTCCACGACACGCGTGAAGTTAATCCCGGCGAAGTCTGGGAAGAGAATGAATTCTGGATGGAACTCACCTGGCGCATCGATCGCGACGGATCACTCGGGATTCGGCAATTCGTCGAGTCAAAGAAAAATCCCGGAACTCGTCTCAGCGTCGATGAATACTATGGTTGGATTTTTGAAAACTCTTTGCCGGGTCTGCCGGAAAAGGCGGCGGCCGAGGGTTTGACGCCACTCGAATTCATGCGCCGTTACGGCTCATACGAAATAAAAAAGAAGACGGGCGCGCTTTATGACGAGAACGTGGCGGAGGAAGAACTGGATGATCAGCGCGAGGATGATTTCGGTCGCGTCTTCACACGCGCGGCCAAGCCTGCTTCGCCGAACGTAGTTCCGCTTCCCGGTCCTGACGGCGACGCCGACGGCCGCCGTCTGGTCGGCATCAAGGTCGACGGTGAAATCAAACGCGGCTTCCCTACCCCCAGCGGCAAACTCGAATTCTTTTCACAGACGCTCGCGGATTGGGGTTGGAATGAATACGCCATCCCGACTTACATTCGCGGTCATATTCATCCGCAAAACCTCGAACCGGATCAGACAATTCTGATTTCAACCTTCCGGCTACCGATTCAAATTCACACGCGCAGCTCGAACGCGAAATGGTTGAATGAAATTGCGCACACGAATCCGCTGTGGCTGCACACCAGTCACGCCGCGAAGCTGGGCGTCCGCACCGGCGATCTGGTCCGCGTCGAAACTGAGATCGGATATTTCGTCGTGCGCGCGTGGGTGACCGAAGGCATCAAGCCCGGCATTGTCGCCTGCAGCCATCACATGGGCCGTTGGAAAATTCACGAGACGGGCCAGAAACAGATGATGGCCACCGTCAAACTCGATCACGACGGCGATCGCTGGGGCTTGAAACGCGAAGCCGGCGTCGGCCCTTATGAATCAAGCGACAAGGACACGCTGCGCATCTGGTGGAACGACGTCGGCGTCCATCAGAATCTAACGTTCCCCGTTCATCCCGATCCAATTTCAGGAATGCACTGCTGGCACCAGGCCGT
>DATANL010000720.1:0-5594 GCA_036266295.1 Pyrinomonadaceae bacterium
CGTTCTGTCTGATTCGCGAAGCGTTGTCCTACTCATCATCGTTGGCGGATCTCGCTTTCGTTATGCAGGGACTCGGCACCTACGCGATCAGTATCTCGGCGAGTGAGCACGTGCGCGATTTCTGGCTGGCGCGCGCGCGCACCGGAAAAGCGATCGCCGCTTTCGCCTTAACTGAACCTGACGCCGGCTCTGACGTGGCGGCTTTGAAAACCACTGCGCGCAAAGAAGACGACTCGTACATCATCGACGGCCGCAAGCGATTCATCTCCAATGCCGGCGTGGCTGACTTCTACACTGTCTTTGCGCGCACCGGCACGCGCGCCGATGGGCGCGCAGAGATTTCGGCGTTCATCGTCTCAGCGCGGATGCCGGGATTCGGCGTCGTCGAGAAAACCGAGCTGATCGCGCCGCATCCGATCGGCGAACTAGAATTCAGAAACTGCAAGATACCCGCCGAAGATATGATCGGCGATCAAGGTGACGGGCTACGGCTGAGTTTGCAAACGCTCGATACGTTTCGGGCCAGCGTCGGCGCCGCGGCCTGCGGCATGGCGCGACGCGCTCTCGACGAAAGCTTGCTGCACGCGAAGACCCGCGAACAATTCGGCAAGCCGCTGGCCGAACATCAGATAATCAGAGAGAAGCTGGCCGACATGGCGACCGAACTCGACGCAGCGCGCCTGCTGGTTTATCGCGCCGCTTACCTGAAGGACACCGGGGCCGCCGCCTCGACGCGCGAGGCCAGCGAAGCCAAGCTCTTCGCCACCGAGGCGGCCGGCCGCATCATCGATCAGTCGGTGCAGATTCACGGCGGCAGTGGATTGGTGCGCGGCTCGGTCGTCGAACGTCTGTATCGCGACGCGCGCGCGCTGCGCATCTATGAAGGCACATCAGAAATTCAAAAGCTAATCATCGCAAATCAACTCTTGAAAGAGTGAGCAGCAACTCAACTCCATCTGATTCTCAGCTGGCCCGGCGGCTCGGCCTGTTCGACGCGACGATGATCGTGATGGGCGGGATCATCGGCGCGGGCATCTTCACCAATCCCTACGTCGTAGCTCAACAGGTGCACACGCCCGCGCTAATTCTCGGCGCGTGGGCCGTGGGCGGGTTGATCGCCCTGGCGGGTGGTTTCATCTACGCGGAGTTGTCGTCGCAGGTCACCGAGTCGGGCGGCCAGTACGTTTATATCCGCGAAGCGATGCATCCACTGGTTGGTTTTCTCTACGGATGGAGTCTACTGTTTGTGATTCAAACGGGCGGCATGGCTGCGGTCGCACTCATCTTCGCCAATCATCTGTTTGAATTGATCGGGGTCCATGCGAGTGAATTCAGCGCGGCCCTGCTCGGTTGTGCCGCACTGGTCCTGCTCACGATCATCAATTGCATCGGCGTGCGAGCAGGCAGCGTCACGCAAAACGTTTTTATGATTTTGAAGCTGGTGGCGATCGCCTTATTGGTGCTGTTCGGTTTGTTGCTCGCCGAGCCTGCGTCGAGTGTGGCCGCGCCGGCAACTCACGCAGCGACTTCGACCTGGCAGTTGCTGATCGCGTTCGGCGCGGCCTTAATCCCAACACAGTTCGCGTATGGTGGCTGGCAAACCGCCTGTTTCGTCGCCGGTGAGGTTCGCGAACCGCGCAAGAACCTGCCCCGCGGATTACTGCTCGGCGTCATCGGCGTCATCATCGTCTACCTGTCGGTTAATTACGTTTGTGTTCGCATCCTCGGCGCTGACCTGCTCGCGCAAACCAAAACGCCGGCGACGGCGGTGATGGGATTGGCGCTGGGCAGCAAGGGTGCGCGGTTCATCGCCGCCGGCATCGCAATCTCAACGATTGGATTTCTGAGCCAATCGATGTTGACCGCGCCACGGGTGTATTTTGCGATGGCCGAAGACAGATTGTTTTTCAAGCAACTGGCCTGGCTGAATCGCGCGCGCGTGCCGGCGGTGGCGATCGGCTTGCAAGGCGGACTGGCAATTGTCATCGCGTTAGTCGCCAGTAAGTATGAACAGATCCTCAATTACGTAGTTTCGGTTGACGTGATTTTCTTCGCGTTGTCGGCCGCGTGCGTCTTTGTCTTTCGCAAGCGCCGCAGAAACCCGCGCGTTAGCAAGGGTGCTCAGGTTAGCGCTACTGAAGGCACCCTCCCTGACGGTCGGGTTTCTGAATCAGAGATCTTTCGGATTCCGGGCCACCCATTTACTACACTATTCTTCATCGCCGCTTGCGGCGTGATAACTTTCAGCTTGCTTTACAAATTTCCGCTGAATAGCGGCATCAGTTTCGGAATAATGTTACTCGGCATCCCGGCTTATTTTCTTTGGGCCCGGCGGCAGCGTTAGTCGTTGCTGCGGATTCTTATATGAAGACTCAATCAACCTACATGCACTGGGCCAAAACCCGCGCGAGGGTCAAGTATGATCTCGCGTTGAGCGGCATCTTGAATCTACCGTTCGGTGAACTCGGCGCCGCGATCGAAGACATCGATATCAACGGCGACAACTCTTACGGGTATGCTCCGCTGGTAAACGCGCTGGCGGCGCACGCGAAGGTCGCGCCCGACAGCGTGGTGACAATCTCAGGCGGCACCTCGATGGCCAACCACCTGGCGATGGCCGCGGCGATCGAACACGGCGATGAAGTCCTGATCGAACAACCGACCTACGAGCCGCTGCTCGCACTCGCAGACTATTTCGGCGCAAGGGTCAAACGTTTCGCCCGGCGTGCCGAAGACGCTTATCGCGTCGATCTCGCCGATCTGGAATCTCAGATGAGTTCAGCTACGAGACTGATTGTCCTTACGAACTTGCACAACCCGAGCAGCGCGCTGGTTGATGAAGACACGCTACGTCGCATTGGCGAGATGGCCCGCAGCGTGGGCGCGCGCGTGTTGGTCGACGAGGTCTATCTTGAAGCTTTATTTGAGGACGCGCCGCCATCCTCGGTCCATCTCGGTCCGCAATTCATCGCGACCACCAGCTTGACCAAGGGTTATGGCTTAAGTGGTTTGCGTTGCGGATGGATTTTGGCTGAGCCTGAAATTGCTCAACGCATGCGCACACTGCACGATGTGTTCGGCGCAGTCGGGCCGCATCCCACTGAAAAACTCAGTGTGTTGGCGATGACGAAACTTGCCAACTTCATTAGTCGTGCGAAGAACATTCTCACGGCCAACCGTGCGGTGCTGAATGACTTTTACGATTCGCGCGAAGATCTCCAGGTCACGCGCTCAAGCTCCGGCACGACATCGTTCCCGCAGCTTATGCGCGGCAACGTGGACGAACTTTACGACGTGCTGGTCAACAAATACGACACAGCTTTCGTCCCGGGAAGGTTCTTTGAATCGCCACAGCACCTGCGCATCGGCATGTGCGCCGAGCCCGCAGCGTTCGCCGGCGGCGTCGAGCGTTTGGGCCAGGCGCTCGATCGACTCTCTTCATGAAGATCAAAATCATCGGCGGCGGGCCGGCCGGAATGTACTTCGCCATTCTGATGAAGCGGGCCGACGCCGCCCATGACATCACGATCTACGAACGCAATGGGCCCGACGATACGTTCGGGTGGGGCGTCGTATTTTCGGGAAAGACGCTACGCAATCTGCAGGCGGCCGATCCCGAGTCGCACGCGGAAATCACCCGCGACTTTGCCGCGTGGGATAATGTCGACGTCGTCTATCGCCACGCAAAGATTTCAATTCACGGTAACAGCTTTTCGGGAATCGCGCGGCTGAGGCTGCTCAAGATTCTGCAAAGCCGCTGTGAAGCGCTGGGGATCGAAATCAAATTCCGAACCGAGATCGACGACGTGGCGGCGCTGGCGCGATCGGCTGATTTGCTCGTCGGAGCGGACGGCGTCAACAGCACTCTGCGAAAGTCCTTCGCCGATCACTTTCAACCTCAGTTGAGCGTGCGGCCCAATAAGTACATCTGGTACGGGACGAACCAGTTGTTTCACGGATTGACACTCACCTTTCGGGAAAGCGACGCGGGAGTGTTTGCGGCCCACTCTTACAAATTCAATCCCACGACCAGCACCTTTATCGTCGAGTGCGATGTCGACACCTGGACCAATGCGGGTTTCGAGAAGATGACGGAAGCGCAGACACTTGCTTACGTCGAAAGCGTGTTCGCGCGTGATCTGGCCGGGCACCAGCTGCTTTCCAACAACTCGAAATGGATCAACTTCCTGCTGGTCAGGAATGCGGCCTGGCATTTCGAAAATGTCGCGCTGCTTGGTGATGCCCTGCACACGGCGCATTTTTCGATTGGCTCGGGTACCAAGCTCGCTATGGAGGACGCCATCGCGCTCAAGGAATGCTTTGCGACGACCTCCGATCCGCGCGCCGCACTGCCACGCTTTCAGGAACTGAGAAAGCCGGTGATTGAAGACTATCAGGCCGCGGCTTACGAGAGCATGGTCTGGTTCGAACGCGCGCGCGACTACATGCATCTCTCACCTCTGGAACTGGCTTACTCGTTAATGAAGCGGAGCGGACGCGTTGATGATGAAGAATTAGCTCGGCGCGATCCACAGTTCCTGGCTCAATACCGGCACCAGCATGACTCCTGAAACGCGCAGGCGAGTATTGCATTACCTCGTCCGCTTCCATTTCGCATACCTGATCACCATTCCGCTGCTTGGACTATTCAGTTGGTGGGTTATCTGGCGTCGGGCGCTGCTCGTAATGATCGCGGCGGGTTTCGCGGCGATCGCGGCGTTCTATTCGTTGCAGATCGAACGCTATCATCTCACTACGCATTTGCCCTCCGCGCTCTGGGTGGTCCTGACGGGTCCTTTGCTGCTCATGGCGGCGAGCCTTTTCGGTGGCGGCCTGTGGTTCTTCTTCGTCGATGCCACGTTTGTCGAGATCGGCTGCATGTGCGTCGGCATCGTCTATGCGGCGACGGTCAGAGGCATTGAGGAACGCGAATATAAAATGCCCGCGGTCCTTTATTTATTCATGGGTGGGTTCGTCGTCGTCTGGGGTTGGGGCATGGTGCGGACGCACGGCGGCTTTCACTGGTATGACAACGTCTGGCTGGTGGCGGCGTTCGTCAACGGCGCGTATGGCTGCTGTCGCATGTTCGTGTCAGGTGAAATCGAGCTGCGATATGGGAACACCCGCACCGCCGCGCGCGCCGGAGCTGAATGGCTGCAGGGACCGCTCCAGGACGATCAGGGATTCTCACTCATTCTCGTTTTCGCTATCCTCATCATCCTGTCGCCGTTTGCACTGGGGCTTTTGGATTTCTTTTCAAAGAGAAGATGACGAAGGAAAAACGTGCAGACCGTCAGCAAGTGATCAGCCGGCCTTAATCACATCCAAACCATGCATGTAAGGGCGAAGCACCTCAGGCACGACGACTGAGCCGTCTGCCTGCTGGAAATTTTCCAGCACCGCCACCCACGTGCGGCCAACCGCCAACGCCGATCCGTTAAGAGTGTGGACAAACTCGGGCTTGCCGCTGCCGCGACGAAAGCGAATGTTCGCGCGGCGCGCCTGAAATGATTCGTAGTTCGAGCAAGAAGAAATTTCGCGAAACGCGTTTTGCGATGGCAGCCAGACTTCGATGTCGTAAGTCTTCGCGTTGC
>DATANL010000721.1:0-8559 GCA_036266295.1 Pyrinomonadaceae bacterium
GACTATCAATCGTCGCGATGCGGCGGCGCATGCCATCTCCGATTCTGACGGCCATTACGTAATTGCGGGACTGCCGGCGGGACAGTACCAGGTATGGAGCATTACCCCGGGCATGATTGCGGACACCGCCGACGCGCAGAATTATTACGCTTATTTCGGCATCTCAAAGAGTGTCAATCTCGATAGCGGTGAACAGCTGGCCAATATCGACTTGCGACTGATACGCGGCGCTGTGATTACCGGCCGGCTCACCAATCCCGACAACAAGCCCGTTGTCGGCGAAGCCATCACTCTGCAATCGGTTGATCAAAATGGCAGGCCGCGCGCCGTCTTCGGCTCCAGCTACGATGAAATGTATCAAACGGACGACCGCGGCGTTTATCGCATCTTCGGCGTGGCGCCGGGCCGCTATAGAGTCTCGGCCGGTACCGACGCTGAGGGCAGTGGTTTTCGCCGAGCGCGACGATATGACAAAGCGTTCTACCTCGATCCAACCGATCAATCGAAGCCGGGCATCGTCGAACTTAGCTCAGGCGAGGTAGTCGACAACATCGATATCAGAGTTCAGGCTGCACCGCCCACTTACGCGATTGCCGGCCGCGTTATCGACGCTGAAACCGGCGCGCCGGTCGCAAAATCCGGCGTGATGTTTACCCCGGTGTCGAAGGATGGTCGTGCCCGGCCGGGCCTCGGCCTCCATGCGGACGACCGCGGAGAATTCAGCTGGAGCGGGTTCTCGCCCGGACGATACAGGATCGCAGCTACCGCTGAATTTTCCGGTGGTAATTACTACAGCGATCCGATCGAATTTGAAGTTGTCGATAAGGACGTGACAGACATCGAAGTAAAGGCGACTCCCGGTTTGACCCTGAGCGGCGTCGTCTCCGCAGAAGGGATGTCTCCAAAGGAGCTGGCGACGATGTTGCCGGCCTTAACGGTGACAGTTAGCATTACGACCCCAAACAACCCTCAGCGCGGCAACGTCGGGCAAGGGATCGTCGCCGCGGACGGCAGCTTTCAAGTGGCGGGTCTGAGACCGGGGAAGATGTTGCTCACCGTCAGCGTGCAACGTCCACCTTTCATCCAAACGCCTGTCAGTCGCATAGAGCATGACGGCGTCGTCATTACGAATCAGAATTTCAATCTGCAGCAATCGATGTCGGGGCTGCGCGTTCTTATCGATTACGGCACCGGCGTGTTGCGCGGCGTCATTAAAGTTGACGGTGATCAAACCGTCGACTTTTCCCACATCCGGCTCACCTGCCGGCGTGAAGGCGATCGCTACGGGGCCGACGCGCAAGTCGATGCGCGCGGACACTTCATGTTCAGCAACCTCGCCTCCGGGCCATACGAAGTAATTATCGAGCCGGTCCTATCATCAAATAATCCTGAGCGGTTATTTCCGCCCCAGAAGCAAATCGTTAACATGACCAACGGACAGGAGACCGAAGTCACTTTTACGATTGATCCGAGACGTAAACCATGAGTCCCCCGATCCTCGCTCAACGATTGCTACTTTTCTGTTTGCTGACGGCGGCCAGTCTCCTGTT
Organism: Pyrinomonadaceae bacterium; assembly: GCA_036266295.1. Lineage (GTDB taxonomy): Bacteria > Acidobacteriota > Blastocatellia > Pyrinomonadales > Pyrinomonadaceae > UBA11740. The sequence continues at coordinate 1,551 of DATANL010000721.1, forward strand.
CGCAGCAAAGAGTCACGCCCAACAATCGAATGCCGGTTCGTCAGACAAAACAACGGGCACGATTACCGGCCGGGTGATTAACTCGACGGGCGAACCACTCGCGGGTGCGAGCGTCTCGGCCTATCAAGTCGGCAGGAGCAACGGCAGACCCGGGATGACGACCGCTGACAACCGGGGTGAATTCAAGATAGACGGTCTGGCGCCGGGAATTTACAGCGTGAGCGCCTCGCTGCCGGGATATATCAGTCTGCAGAACATGTTTTTCACAAGAGACGCCATCACCTACTACCACCCTGGCGATTCACTGACGATTACCCTAATCAAAGGCGCGGTCATCACCGGCAAAGTCACCGGCGCCGACGGCGCGTTAGTGGGGATCGGCGTGTTCGCCACGCGCGTGCGTGATGGCGAGGGAAAGAAGCTCGTCGCCGGCCAGCGTTACGAGAAGCGCACCGATGACCGCGGAGTTTTTCGTTTCTATGGGCTAGCCCCCGGCAGCTACATCTTATGGGCCGCCAAACCGAGTTTCGGAACTATTTTGCCGAGCGCTTACGATAACGACGTGCCTACTTATTATCCGTCGGCGACGCGCGACACGGCTGCCGAAATAGGAGCGCGCGATGGCGATGAGATAACCGCAGATATTCACTACTGGGCCGAGTCTGGCCATGCTGTCAGCGGGCGCGTTGCCAAAATTTCCAACGGCGGCGGGCCATACGTCAATCAACCATCAATCTCAATCTTCAACATCCGTAATCGCGCAGAGATTCAGAGTACCGGAGTCGATGAATCGGCTAATTTCGCATTTTCATTTTATGGGCTGCCTGACGGCGAGTATGAATTGACCGCCGGTCAGTATCTGTCCTCGTCGGGCGAACAATTGAAGTCGGCGCCGCAACGCGTGACGATACGCGGGGCCGATGTCACCGGTATCACTCTGTCTCTGGCCCAACAGGCGGCGATTGACGGACAACTGATTATCGAAATCGACCCCAAACTCCAGTGCGGCAAACGCAAAAATAGTTTGCCGCAGGAAACGATGGTTTGGGCTCGTCGTTACGAACCGCCACCCAACGCGGGCGAAACTAAAACTGTCGATCCGGTTTCGCTGTCGGCGACGAATTACGCGACGTTTGTGATCGCCGACGCGAAGGGATCTTTTTCTTTCAAGAATCTCCCCGGCGGTTCTTATCGCATCGATCCAAGCGGCTTCCCTGAGGGCTGGTACGTTCGATCAATCTCGAAAGGACCCAACTCAGCGGCAGCGAATGCCGCCATTGCACGAGAAGACGTCTCGGTCCGCAACGGTGAACACCTTACCGGTTTGACGGTCACGATAAGTGAAGGCGCGGCACAGTTACGCGGACGTGTCTCTGCCGGTGAAAATATGCCGCCGCGTCCGGTCGTCTATCTCTTGCCGGCGGAAGCAAATGGTGCAGAGAACGTGTTGAGATTTTACGAGGTGCGGGCTGAGGCCGATGGCACTTTCAAACTAAACAACGTGGCGCCCGGAAATTATTGGATCGTTGCGCAGCCATTCGACGAGAGCGATGCAATCATGCCTCCGAAGTCGATCCGCCGCGATGCGACCGTGCGCGCGCAGGTGCTGCACTACGCCGAGACAATGAAGAAGCCAGTGACTTTGAAGCCATGCGAGCAAGTCCTGGATTTCAATCTCCCGTTTTCGGCGCGGACGCCTTGAGGTTCACCGTGATCTTTTTCGAAAAAGTGGGACAATGTAGCCTGCGCTCTGGGGCGACCTTCACCATGCTTAGACGAATCATTTCCTTTCGTCACTTTTCCGCCATGGTCATCGTGCTGTGTGGCTTCATTATGGCGGCGGCCCAAACGAAAGATGCGGTGCAGCCGCGCACGGGATCGATCTCAGGTCACATCCTCATCGATAACAAAGCCGCCGCGGACATCCAGGTGGCCGCACTTAATTTGGAGGGACTGAATCGCCGCAGTCCGGTGATGCAAACCAAGACCGACAGCGAAGGTTACTATCATCTCGCCGGTCTGCCTCCTGCGAGTTATCAGATCGCCACCTTCACGCCCAATATGGTGGCCGCGGAAAAAGGGACGCAGTCTCCATATAACAGTCCTTTCTTTGCCACCAGCCAGAACGTTCTGCTGGCCGCGGGCGAGGACGTCAACGACATCGATCTCAAGCTGGTGCGCGGCGGCGTCGTCACCGGCCGCATTACCGATGCCGACGATAAGCCCATCGCCGAAGAACGCGTCTCGATCCAATTCGTATCAGAGAACGGTCAACCGGCGCCGCGCATTCCCTCGCAATTCGGCCCGACGCCGATGACCGACGATCGCGGCGTGTATCGCATCTATGGATTACCGCCCGGCCGTTATCGCGTGAGCGTGGGACAGGAGGCCTCGGGCGCGATTGGCTCACCTTCCGGATTCTATGTCCTGACCTACTATCCCGATGCGACCGATCTAACTCGCGCCAGTTTGATTGATGTGATCGCCGGAGCCGAGGTCTCGAACATCGACATAAAGCTCAAGCGACGGGCCGAGACTCGCAGCATCTCCGGGCGCGTGGTTGATGCTGAGAATGGCTTGCCGTTGAGCGGTGTGCGCCTCGGACTTCAGGTGTTCCACGAGCCCGGGCGGCCATATTCCACCGGCACCTCGGCGACGACGACCGCAGATGGCAGCTTTACGATCGCGGGTGTCACGTCCGGCAAATACGCCGTCTACATCGGGACGGATGATGGCGGATCTGATTTTTACAGCGATCCCGTTAAGGTCAACGTCGGCGAAGAAGATGTATCGGGCGTGCAAATAAATGCGTTGCGCGGCACGAGCATCTCGGGAACAGTTATTCCCGAAAACATGGAGTTGAAAGAATTGTTGACCCAGGTCCCCGGGCTGCGCGTGACCGCGCATACATGGGCGGGCGGCGATGGAGCCGGCGTGCCGACGTTTTACTCCGCCGGTGAATCCATAGTTCGATCGGACGGCAGCTTCACTATTCCCGGCATGCGTCCCGGACGAGCATCGTTGAGCCTGCTCGCGCGCGATCCTTTGAAGCAGCCGACAATAATAAAGGTGACCGCCGGCGGCGTTGGCGTTCCGCAAGGACTTGAAATCACCCGAGAGCCGTTGTCCGGAGTCGAACTGGTGGTGGCGTACGGCACCGGTGTCATCAGTGGCACCGTCGAGGTCCAGGGCGGCAGTCTTTCGGATTATCGCGCAGAGGTCGTCTGTAGCCGGCAGGTGGGACGTACTTACCCGACAGGCAGTGGCGCGTATCCCGATGCGCGCGGTCACTTCACGATCAAGGGCGTCGCGCCGGGAACCTATGAGTGCCGCATGGCGCTCGGATTCACGGCGCCGCCGAGTCAGGGCCGCACCGTGCCGCGCCCACCACAATTTCCGCCGCAAACAATTACCGTGACGAACGGAACCGAGACTCAAATTAGGTTCGCTATTGATCTCACGCCGAAAGGGGTTGGACCATGAACGCGCGTCTTCGACGGCCACTCAAACTTGCGCTGTTGATTAGCGCGCTCATTGCGCTTCTGGCCGGCTTGGCGAACGCGCAAGAGCAACCCGCCAAAAAGGAAAAAGGATCGGCGAGCGTGATTTCAGGCCGCATATCTTCCAACGATAATCAGCCGCTTTCGAATGCGCGCGTTACCGTCAGCAAGGTAACGATCACTGCAACCACCGGCCAGACTCTGAAGATAGACAGCAACGGCGATTTTGAAAGCCTCCCGTTGGAGCCCGGCTTGTATTTTCTGACGGTGACGGTGCCGGGTTTCATTCGCGATCCGTCCGCGCCGACTCCCAGCCCGTATGTTCGACCCGGTGACAATGTCGACGTGAAGATGATCAGAGGCGGCATCATCACCGGCACCGTTAGGAACGCCATCGGCGAGGGCGCCGTCGCAATTTCAGTCAGGGCTTACAGAGTGAAGTCGCCGAACGGAGACCCGATCCCCGTCGCCTTCGCATCACGCGAAGTATTCACCGACGATCGCGGCGTCTACCGCCTGTATGGTTTGCCGGCCGGCACTTACATCGTTTCTGCCGGCGGTCTGTCCCGTTCGTTCGGCGGGTTTATGCCGTCCGCTTACGAGAGCTTTGTGCCGACCTACGCACCTTCCGCCACGCGCGATACGGCGATGGAGATCCAGGTTACCAATGGCAACGAAGCGCAGGCCGACATTCAATTCCGCGAAGACCGCGGACACGTGATTAGCGGTACAGTCGTCGCGCCCCAGGGTCCGGAAGGCGTTCAGCCATACGCGGCGACCGTCACGGTGTTTGACCTCCACTCTCATCTCGAGGTGGCCAACACGTCCGCGATCGGTGGCAACAATTACTCGTTTGCAGTCTCGGGCGTGCCCGACGGCGATTATGAGATTTATGCCTGGCAAGGCAGCAGCACGAACGATCAGAAATGGTCACCGATAACGCTTATCAAAGTTCAGGGCGCAGATTTGACCGGTGTGAAACTCGCGATGGCGCCGCTCGCATCATTCGAAGGCCGGGTGATTTTCGAAGACGATCCGAACTCGGAATGCGGAAAACATCGGGCCATCGCTTTCGCGGAGACGGTAGTCAATACTCGCCGTTATGAAGCGCGGCCGCCCGCGAAAGACGCCGCACCTGCCGATGTGCCGAGCACGTCCCGCAATATGAGCCGAGGCGGGCTCGTTGACAACCGCGGCGCTTTTAACTTCAAGAACCTGCAAGCGGGAACCTATCAAATCGACGTCGGGGCACAACCGCCAGGCTGGTACATGCGCTCGATCGCGCTGGCTCGCAACGCGGCAACCAATATTGCGCACGACGGATTGAGTCTGAAAAGAGGCGAGCACGTGACCGGCGTGACGATTACCTTCGCCGAAGGCGCGGGAAAATTCAAAGGCCATGTTTCTGCCGGCGAAGGCCAGACACTTCCATTGAAGTTGCGCGTCTACCTGGTGCCCGCGGAACGGGAAGCCGGCGGCAATCTCTTGCGGTTTTATGAAACCGCCGCGGAGCGGGACGGCAGCTTCACGCTCGATAATCTCGCGCCGGGCAGTTACCTGCTGATTGCGCGGCGCGCGGAAGAGAACGGATTAGGACTGATCAAATTTGTGCGGCAGGATGAAGCGCTGCGCACAGCGGTACTTAAAGAAGCTGAAGCAGCGAAGAAGGAGATCGCCATTAAGCCTTGCCAGCAAATTAACGATTTCGATTTACCTTACGTCGCGCCCCGCTAGCTGTTTTGGAGGGAGGCGCGCAAACGAGATCCCCTATGACTTGCGTCAAACGTCTTCTCATTTTTTCATTGCTGTTTGCGATCGCCCTCAGCGCGCAATCATGGTCCATCACGAATGCGCAGACCCCTGACACTAAACCCAGGGCGACTGCATCGATCACGGGTCGCGTAACGATTGGCGACAAACCGGCGCCGGGCGTAATCGTGGTGGCCACCACTCTTAATTACCCGCAGATGCTGGTGGCCCAGGCCCTCTCCGATGCCGACGGCAAGTATCGCCTCAGCGGCCTGGCGCCCGGCCAAATCAACGTGAGTGCCGCGGCGCCCACGTTCGTAATGCCCACGTCTCCTATGTCATTCAATCCGGGGCGAGTTTTGAGTTTGTCCACCGACGAAGCTGTCGAAGGGATCGACTTCAAGATGACGCGCGGCAGCGTGATCACCGGACGGGTCGTCGATGCCGACGGCAAACCGGTGATCGGCGAACGGCTCATGCTGACACTCGTCGATGAGAAGGGTGCACCGATGCGAAATCAAGTGATAGTCCGCGGGGCCAACCCTTTCGTTTTCAATACGGACGATCGCGGCATCTATCGCATCTACGGATTGCCCGCGGGTCGATACAAAGTGAGCGCCGGCGATAACGGCGGCGGCGCCACCCTGCGCGCCGGCTATTATCAAAAGACCTATCATCCGGATACGACTGAAATCGCCAAAGCCGCGATCGTCGAACTCGGTGAAGGCAGCGAAGCAAAGAATATTGATATCACCCTCGGCCCTCGCTCACGCACCTACACGGTTAGCGGTAAAGTGATTGACGGCGACACCGGCGAACCGATCGCCGGGATCAACTACGCTTTCGGTACGCTCACGCAGATCCAAACCCAGACGATGATGGCTGGATATACGTCGCCGTCATCTCCGACAAACTCGAAAGGCGAGTTTATTTTGGAGGGCGTCGTGCCGGGTAAGTACGCAGTGATGACGATGAAGAGTGGCCTCGGGCTTGATAATCAGCCGAAGGTGTACTCCGATCCCGTTCCGTTTGAAGTTACTGACGCCGACGTCAGCGACGTCGAGATCAAAGCGCACCGCGGCTTAATTGTTTCAGGCATTGTCGTCACCGACGCAATTACCAACCGGGCGGCGCTGGCCGGAGTGTCGAGGCTAATCGTTGCCAGCTTTAATTCACCACCTCCGGGCACTATTCAAACTTCCGCCGGCTCCGGCAACTCAGCGATTGGTCCGGATGGTAGTTTTCAAATCGAAGGACTGCGGCCGGGAAAACTGTCTTTCAATATCGGGGCCGTCAGCGCCGGTGAATCGCGCGGCTATTCAATCCTGCGCGTGACGGCCGGTGAACGGGAATTGCCGAATCGGCAGCTCGAATTGTCGCAGGGTCAAAACGTTTCCAACGTCCGCGTTTACGTTCAGTTCGGCACCGGAGTCGTCAGGGGTGAAGTGAAGATAACCGGCGGCACATTGCCTCCCGAGAGCAGCTTGATGGTCTGGCTCCAGACTGAGAATCCGCCGGCCCGCATCGGTGGCGGGACAGTCGATAGCCGGGGCCGTTTTCTGGTGACCGGCGTCCCGGCCGGAACCTACGACGTCGTTTTGCAAGTTCTCACCATTGGGCCCGGTTTCGGAACCGGCATTCCCGGGCGCCTCCGTCAAACCGTGACGGTGACCGATGATGCCGAAGCCCAGATGAGCTTTACGCTGGACCTGACTAAGAAGGAAGGGCCTTGATGAAATCGATCCACGTCATCGCTCCAC
>DATANL010000722.1:0-5133 GCA_036266295.1 Pyrinomonadaceae bacterium
CCGACATTGAGGACCGTGATCTTCATGCAGACGTTTGCAGGGACTGTAACTGTTCGAGAATGCCGCGCAGTTTTTCGAGGATCTCTTCGTCCGGATTCCAATAGCCGCGCTCGTGAGCTTCCAGCAGGCGCTTCGCGAGCGACTCCAGCGAATACGGATTGAGCTCGCGCAGTCGTTCGAACATCGGCTCATCCAGGAGAAAAGTGTTGCTGATTTCGGTGTAAATCCACGGATCGACGGCATTGGTCGTCGCGCTCCAGCCAAAAGTATTTGTCACATGGTTCTCAATTTCAGCCACGCCGCGAAAGCCATGCTGCAACATCCCTTCGTACCACTTGGGGTTGAGTGTCTTGGTCCGCGTTTCCAATCTCACCGTTTCTTCGAGAGATCGAATCTTTGTTTGCGGCGAGAGCGAATCGCACAAATAAATCGCGGGCCGTGACTGTGTGCGCGTTTCGACTGCCTTTGAAATCCCGCCGAGATACTCGAAGTAATGATCGACGTCCGTTATTCCCACTTCGAACGAGTCGATATTCTGATAAGTCGCTTCCACCTGCGACAGGGCTTCATTCATTAACTGCGGAGCCTCGCGACCTTCGATCGTGCGGCCTTCGGAATCGCGTGTGTACGCAAAGCACTTGCGCGTCACAAACAGATCGCCCAAAGCCGCTTCGTCCTCCCACGCTGACTGCATCACCATGAAATTCACGTTCGTACCGTAATTGCCAGGCGCGTTTGAGAAGACCCTAGTCACCGCGTCGTCAAACGAGGTCCCATCAGGAGCGAGTTTTTCGTGGATGTTTCGGCGAACATAATTCATTTCAAACGGTTCGTCTAATTCGGCGACCGCGCGGACGGCTTTGTCGAGCAGCGCCAACGTGGGCGCAAACAGATCGCGGAAGATCCCGGAGACCGTCATCACCACATCTATTCGAGGCCGATTCAATTCACTTAACGGAATCACCTCAACATCAGTCGCGCGGTTCAGAGCGTCGCGTATAGGCCGCACACCCAGCAACCAGAGCGCCTGCGCGACGCCCTCGCCCTGCGACTTGATGTTGTCCAGCCCCCACAGAATCATGGCCAGCGCGCGTGGGTACCGGCCATGCTCATCGCGAAACCGCTGGAGCAATGCATCTGCCGCGGACTTGGCCCGGATGAACGCCGCGCGAGAGGGCACGGAGTAAGGATTAACCGCATGAGTATTTCGGCCGGTGGGCAGCACGAGCGGATTCTGAACAATGTCGGCGCCCGGACCTGGCTGGATATATTCACCGCGCAGCGCTCGCATCAACGATTCGATTTCGTGGTTCGAATCAAGCTGACTGTTGATGTTTGCGAGCAACTCAAGCGTCGGGCGCGATAATTCGCCTTCGACGTTTGCCCGCGACTCGAGAAACCTGGATGCGGCATCGACACCGCTCTCACACAACTGCGCGATCGCACCTTTTACGATTCCGTCGATTAGCTCGCGGCTCTCACTGGCGGGCTCCTGCTGAAGCAAGTCTTCATACGATTCGATGCCAAACGCCGCGGCGACCAATTTCGTCAGCGCGCGTGCGCCTTGTTCCGGTCGATCAAAAGACGCAACCATGCGGAGCACGTCAGCGCGACCATCGGCTTGCGGTGCGCGCCCGAACACGTGCAGCCCCGTGGGAATCAAACGCTCTTCAATTTCGATGAGTTGTTCGGACAACTCTGCGATCCGGCGATCGCGATCCACAGTTGACGTCATCACGTTTTCGTTAGAACTTAATTCCGGCCGTCCCTCTTGTCACCGCAACTTCAATCGGCGCCGTGCCGCCGTTTTGATAACTTTCTTGCCCACGAGCGCAACATAATTGCTATTGACATAATAGGGTATTCGTAATAGAGTTCGCGCCACTTGCAAACGGTCGAGCCCTCTACCTTTCGAGATTGCGGCCTAACCCGACGGACGTTTCATTGAAAGGTGCTGGTCGGTAAAAGGTTTCGACCACCCCGCCTCTCTGCGACCAGCTTTCGAACAAGGGTCAGGAAAACAATCTGGGACGAGACAACCGCGGCCGCGGTGACGCTCGTTCTGCACTCAAGGTCTGCTTCGCGAACTATGGAGGTCGAACATGAGTACCTACCTGAAAATACTAATCTTTCTGCTTTTCGCTGTGGCTCTCGCTTTGCCTTTGTGGACGACCACAACGGTGGAGAGCCAATCCGCAACTGAAGCTCCTACCGGCTTCGATACTCTAACCAATGACGCAACCTTTGTCAGCCAGGCAACACACGACGCCGATCGCGACACGTTTCAAGAAGTTGATGAAGTCACCAGAGGGCTGGGGCCAGTCTACAATGCCCAGTCGTGCGCGGCCTGTCATCAAAATCCGGTGACCGGCGGCATCAGCCAAATCTCGGAACTTCGCGCCGGCCACACGGACGGCTTCGGTAATTTCGTGCCCGCAACCGTGACCATTAATGATGGCGGCGGTCTGGTCGGAATCACCATTGCCAATCGCTCGCTGATTAACCAGCGGGCAACCTGTCCGGGCGTGGTCACGGACGTGACGACGCATGCGATCGTATACAACCATCCGAACGAACAGGCCCAGGAGCGCGTTCCGGGGACTGAGACAGTCCGCGCCCGGCGCATGACCACGAACGTGCTCGGTCTCGGATTTGTGGAATGTCTCTCGAACACGACACTGCAAAATATTCCGAACGGCCAACCCGCCGGCATGAAGGGTGAATTGACTGCAGTGCCGGTGGCTGAAGCGGGCGGCGCGCTTCGCATCGGCCGCTTTGGCTGGAAAAGTCAGGACGCGAGTCTCTTAACTTTTTCCAGCGGTGCTTACCTGAATGAAATGGGTATCACCAATCGGTTCAACCTGTCGGAAGTCACAACCCTTTGCGACGATGTTTCCGACACCACGCCGTGCGAAAACAATCCGTCGATACGTTGCGGCGAAGATCCCGAAAACGATATCGATGCGTTTGCCCGGTTCATGCGCGCGTCGAAAGCGCCGTCGCGCGACACCCGACTTGCGGCCACAGCCAGCGCGCAAGCAGGGGCGACGCTCTTCAATCAGATCGGCTGTAACATTTGCCACATCACCACCCTCACCACCGCGACGCCGGGCACTTTGATTAACGGCGGCGCGTTCACTGTACCGAATGCTCTCGGCAACAAGATCATTCACCCCTACAGTGATTTTCTGTTGCACAACGTCGGCACCGGCGACGGTATCGCCCAGGTGATCGATCCCAACACTGGTCAACTCGATCAGTCGATGGCCAACAAGATGCGCACGGCACCACTTTGGGGCATGCGCACGCGCAACGAACTGATGCACGATGGTTTGAATTACACGCGCAATGACGCGATTCTGCGTCACGCGGGCGAAGCGACCGGAGTCATCAACAGCTATCGCAATCTCTCCACCACTCAAAAGAATCAATTGATCGATTTTCTGAATTCTTTGTGAGGTGGACCAGCCGACGCTCTGAGTGGGTTGCGGTCGGGGCGACCCACTCGCAGCGCGGCACACCGGTAAGCATCCAGTTCCATGGTAAATAACGATCATCTTCGCAAGCGAACGTATTCGTTCGTGACGCTGATTGTTTCGGCGTTCGTAATCGCATCTGCCGCCGCGTGCAGTAGGTCATCCAACTCGGCGGAGCTTCGTCCAATCCCGATTAGCGCTAGTCCCCCAGCTACGACGCCGCCTCAAATTCAACCGGTGCTCGGCTTGAGCAAGCCAAGCCCGATACCCGCGGCGCCCGAAATCTCGGAAGTCGCGAGCGCTATCGCGCGCGGGTTCGACAAGTCGGTGACGATCGATCAAAGCCACACACCGGCATTTGTCACAGGTGATTTCAACGGAGATGGTTCGCAGGATTTGGCGGTGGTTACCAAAGCGAGCGACAGCGCCCTTCCCGAGATTAATAATGAGTTGGCAAATTGGACTTTGGAAGATCCACATGAAGTTCCAATTCCCGGAACCAAAGGCGCGGACCGGCCGCGGCGCGCGAAGCCGGTCAAGGCTGAACTGAACGACCAACTGTTGGCGATTATTCACGGCGTTGGCGTTGAAGGTTGGAGAAACTCGGAAGCGCGACAAACCTTTCTCCTGCGAAACGCTGTTGGCGCGCAGGTGACAGTGCAAGCTGCCGGCAAACCACCCGAATCGCCGGCGGCGAATGTGCCGCTGCGCGGTGACGCCATCAGTGAGACGGTCAAGGGTCATCGCGGGTTGATCTTCTGGACGGGAGCGCGATATACGTGGGCGCCGCAACGGTAAGTCATTGGAGCGCGGGCATCCCTGCCCGCATGAGCGTGAAGCGCGAAGCGCGAACAAATGCCGTGCGTGTTGCGCCGGCGTTGCGGGCAAAGATGCCCGCGCTCCCATGTCCCGCATGACAACTTCAGGCATCTCGACTATGATGCGAATCCCGTTGATTTCAATATTGATTGACCGGACCGTGGCTGACCGAGAATGCTTGAAGTGATCAATTTGACTTGCGTGCGGGGCACCCGCCGGCTCTTCAAGCAGCTAAATTTTTCGGCGGGCGAAGGCGAACTAATCGAACTGAGAGGGCCGAATGGCAGCGGCAAGACAAGCCTGCTGAGAATTCTTTGCGGGTTGGCCACGCCGGCCGCCGGCGAAGTGCGCTGGAACGGCCACAGCATTCGCAAGTTGGGCGAAGAATATTTCGCCTCGGTCGCATATCTCGGTCATCAAAACGGCGTAAAAGATGAATTGACGGCGATTGAAAACCTGCGCGTGACCAGCGCCGTGGCGGGCACGCCGGTGAATAAAAGTGAAGCCGAGGAAATATTGCAGCGTGTCGGCCTAACGCAGCAACAGAATCTGCCGGCGCGAGTTTTGTCAGCCGGACAGCGAAGACGCCTGGGAATGACGCGGCTGCTTACCTCGAACGCCAAGCTCTGGATTCTTGATGAGGTGCTGACATCTCTGGATGACGCCGCGATGAATTTGTCGCGCGAGTTCATCGGTGAGCATTTGCAGCAGGACGGCATTGCGATAGTTGCGACGCACCAGGATTTGAATTTAACCGCGCCGAAGATCCAGCGATTGCGACTTTCGTAGTGACGAACGCTTCAGTTCAATCGATGTTTGGCTGGCTGGTCTGGCGCGA
>DATANL010000723.1:0-2826 GCA_036266295.1 Pyrinomonadaceae bacterium
TCCGGCATCTGACTTGAATTCCTGACTGCGGCTCTCAGAGCTTCCGCAGCACTTCAAATAAATCTTCGTTGTCCGGCTGATCGGAAATGTTGTGAATGTCTGCGAAGGCGAGCTTCCCTTCCTTGTCGACGATGAAGAGCGCGCGTTCGCTGATGCCATCGTTTGCACGATAAGCGCCGTACGCTTTGGCCACTTCGCCTTTAGGATGAAAGTCGCTGAGAAGATCGTAGGAAAGATTGCCGAGGCTCTTGGCCCAGGCGATGTTGCACGGGACGCTGTCGACTGAAATACCCAGGACCTGGGCATCATACTCGCGGAAGCGGTCGAGATCCGCTTCGTACGCGGGCATCTGGGCCGTTCAGACTGGCGTCCAGGCGAGCGGGTAAAACGCGATAACTACATTTTTCTGGCCGCGGAAATCCGAGAGCCTCACCTTTTTGTCTTTTTCGAGGTGACTCTTTAATTCAAAGTCCGGGGCCATATCTCCAACTTGAGGCATGGAATCGATTCCTCCTTCTTGAAAGTTAATTCGATTGTTTTTGAACACCTTAAGACTACTCGTTCGCGGAGATTCATTCAAGGCCAACGCTCCGCGTCATAATTCGCCGGAAGATTTCGGATCGGATTCACCAAAACGATTCCTAATCGTTTAGACGGCGTACTTGTGCGCCGCCGGACAAGTCCGGCGTTTAAACGAAATATCAAGTCCGGCGTCTAAACGAAACATTTACTAAACGACCGTGCGCCTCAGTTGACAAATGATTTAGAATTATTATAATTCCAGCATGGCCAGGCACAAGACCCAATCGGCGGCGGTGGCTTTGACTCGCCAGCGTCAGGTTGTGCTCGACGCGGTGCAGGCGGGCGATCATCATCCCACTGCCGCCGAGGTCTTCGACGCGGCCCGCCGGAAACTGCCGGGGATCAGTTTCGCCACGGTTTACAACTCGCTGCGCTTTTTGCGAGATAAAGGACTGGTGCACGAGATCAAGTTCGGCGACGGTGCCAGCCGTTACGATCGCGAAACTGACCGACACGATCACGCACTCTGTTCCGAGTGCGGCAAACTCGTCGATTTTGATTTGCCGGGAACGGTGGCCTTGACGCGCGCGGCGGCGCGGGCCTCGAAATTCAAAGCCGAATCGATTCACTTGACGCTGGTCGGGTTGTGCCCCAAGTGTCGAGGAGAGCGCGATATTAAATAGAGAAGTTCGTTTTAATAATGAGACGCCGCGACGGTGAATCCGCGCGGCAACGACAAACCAGGAGGAAGAATGTCAGCAGGTACAGCAGTAGCAGCAACTTATGAATCAGCTCAGGTCGGCAAGCCCGCGCCTGATTTTGAAATTCCGTCAACCAAGAACATCGAGAAACTCAATGAACCGGTTAAGCTCTCGGACTATCGAGGCAAATGGGTCGTTCTGCTTTTCTATCCGTTGGACTTTACGTTCGTCTGTCCGACGGAACTAACCACCTTCAGCGATCGCTATGCAGACTTTGAAGGCGTGGGTGCGGAAATCATCGGCATCTCAACCGACTCGGCCTTCTCGCATCGTGCCTGGCTGCAAACGCCGCGCGAAAAAGGCGGGGTCGAAGGCCTGCGCTTTCCTTTGGGCGCAGACATCACCAAGAAAATGTCGAAAGACTACGGCGTGCTCATCGACGACAAAGGTATTGCGCTGCGCGGTTTGTTCGTGATCGATCCGGAAGGCGTGCTGCGTTACAAGGTGGTGCACGATCTGAACATTGGCCGGTCGGCGGAAGAGACGCTGCGCGTGATTCAGGCCCTGCAAACGGGCGGTCTCTGTCAGGCTGAGTGGCGGCCGGGTCAGGAAACGATCAAGGCGTAACAGAAGGGTGTCAGAAGCCCGCGCGTAAGCAAGCGCGTCTCAAGCCAGACGGGCCCTCGCTGACGGTCGGGCTTCTGACACATTGCCCGGAGAAAATTAATTATGCCGATGAGAATCGGAACACCGCTGCCTTCGCTGGAAGGCGCAACCGAATGGCTCCATGGTTCGGCGGACGACGCACTGAAGGACGCCGAAGGCCGCCCCGTGCTGATTCACTTTTGGTCAGTGAGTTGCGGCATGTGCAAGGACAACCTGCCCACCGTCGCCGAATGGCGTGAAAAATACGCGCCGGCCGGGTTGCGCATGATCGCCATCCACATGCCGCGATATCCCGAAGACACCAACGTCGATTCCGTGCGCGAGACGGCCGGCAAGTATGGCATCACCGAGCCACGCGCCGTCGATAACGAGCACAAGCTGCGCGATGCATTTCAAAACGAGCACGGCTACGTGCCCGCCTACTATCTATTCGACGAAGATCACAAGCTTAAGAGCTTCGCCGCGGGCGAGTACGGCACAAAAGTGATGGGGCCGGCGCTCGAAAGATTATTCGGCGCGTCGACTTCCGCGAAGAGTGCTGCGAACTAGTTCCGGGTTACGCGGCCGCGTATTCGTGCGCGGCCAGAGAAGTCCTAAAAATTGTCTGTGGTACGTGGCCGAGGTCCTCTTCACGACGTTCCAACTTGAGTCCCATTTCATCTGAGCTGCCCGGACGACCCAGGAAATAACCCTGGCCCTCATCGCACCGCAGCAAACGCAGAAACGCCAATTGATCTTCGCTTTCGATTCCTTCGGCGATCACCTTCTTTCGCAGATTATGAGCGAGCGTGATGATCGCCATCACCAGGGCCGCGTCATCGGGATGTCGCGTCGCGTCTTTCACAAATGACGCATCCAGCTTGACCGAATCGATCGGCAAGCGCTTCAGATAGCCGAGCGAAGAATAGCCGGTGCCGAAATCATCGATCGCGATTTT
>DATANL010000724.1:0-1859 GCA_036266295.1 Pyrinomonadaceae bacterium
CAGAGCGCCCTTGGCGCCTCGAAGTTAAAGGTCAGCCTCGATCGAATCACGCCTTTCATGGCAGCAAATTTCTTTCGACTCGCCGCGCTCTTCTTCGCGCTGATTGTGGTGGGCGTCGCTCTGGCCGCGACGCGCAGACGACGAACGCGGAAGCCGGGCGAATAGAACTTCTTCACGAACTCTCAGCCCTGTAAGAACTGACAGTTCCGCGCGATTCCGCGGTTCGCTAAGCTCGCCAGACCTCAGACAGGATTCTCTGAAATAAGAAAGGGTGACGACGATGAAGAGTACGACAGGCCTTAAAGTTATGGGGATCGCGATGCTGATCCTGCTCGGATGCGTATCAGCTTCGGCACAGGACATTAAGTACAATTTTATGCCGGGCACGGACTTCACGAAATATAAGTCCTATCGCTGGGCGCGTGTCCCTAACGTTCAGTATCCGGATCAAATTATTGACAACCAAATAACCCAAGCCATCGACGCGCAGCTGGCGCTCAAGGGCTTGAGCAAGAGCGGCGGCGAGACTGCCGACCTGGTGGTAACCTACCAGGCAGCGGTAAACCAGGAGAAACAATGGAACTCGTTCAGCACTGGAGACAGCGGCGGCTGGGGATACGGACGCTGGGGCGGATGGGGCGGCTACGGTGGCATGTCCACCACGACGACAACCAGCGAAACGATTAACATCGGGACTCTGGACGTCGATATCTACGACTCAGCTGCGAGGAACCAGATCTGGAAGGGCCAGGCCACCAAGACGCTCGGCTCGGGTAAGGACCCCGCGAAAGTAAACAAGAACATCAACAAGGCGATGGAGAAACTTTTTAAGAAGTATCCGCCGCCGGCAAAGAAGTAGCGGGCTCGCGCCAACTCGGTTGAGGTAACGGCGGATGAAGGTCGCAATCATCGTTCTCGGCTTTCTCGCGTTGATGGGCGCTTCGGTTCTTGCTGAACCGACGCCCATTAACGCGTCTCAGACGCGCGAGGAGTTCGCGGCGGTGGGACAAATGCCGACCATAGCGGGCAGTACGATGGTCGGTCCGGGCGCCACGGCCGACATCACGATCTCAGTCGACAATTATTCCAGCGACGACGAAGCGCGCACGATCGTCGCCGCCTTCGCGAAGGGCAAGCACAAGGCCCTGCGCAGCGCTTTAGCGAAAGCGTCAGTAAAAGCGCGCATCACTTTTGTGGGACGGAATGGCTTTTACGAATTGAAGCTGTTGCGTTCGACCAAGACTCCCAACGGCCGGCAGGTTTTTGGCATCGGCGAGAAGTCGATACGGTTTCTCGACGCCTACTACTCGGGAAGATGGCACCTCGAGGAATTTGGAATTCTTCAGCTTGAACTTACGACCGACAATGGAGTTGAGGAAGGTTCGGGCGCGATGATTCACAAGGCCCAAATTAAATCGCTCACTGCAGATTCAATCAGTCTCGACAATCACGGCATTGAGCCCGTGCGCCTTACGGTCCGCCGGCAGTAAACGCATCGCCGTCTTCGCCGGTTCACCCCAGTCGCGGCCGCAACAGCCTTTTCAATTTTACGCGCGCGCGGTGAAGTTGCGATTTCGACGTGCCTTCCGAACAGCCGAGCAGCTCGGCAATCTCGTCGTGCTTGTAGCCGGCAATTGCGAACAGCACAAACACGGTGCGACAGCCGCGCGGCAATTGGCTAACGGCGAGCTGCAGCGCAATGCGATCGTTGATTTGCACGGGCACCCGCTCCTTCAGTCGCGGCAGGATTGAATGCACGTTCTCTGCGTCGAGCGTCGGCTGTTCTCTGCGCAGGGGCCGTCGCATATGCATCAGCACCAGATTCACCGTCAGACGGTGCAACCAGGTGCTGAAGCGAC
>DATANL010000725.1:0-2276 GCA_036266295.1 Pyrinomonadaceae bacterium
CTATGTCGCTGCCGATCAGAAATCAGTGCCGGCCCAACAGATCTTTGTTGTCAGCCAATCTGAGATTGCCAAGAAAAACCAGGCGGAGAAGATGGCTTGGGCACGTGGCGCGAAGGGAATTGTGAAATCAGTCAATCCTTCGACTAAAGAAGTGACCGTAGGCAGCAGTTCCATGTTGGGCGCTCCGCAACTGATAACGGTATCGCTTGATAAAGCCAGGATTCGGCAGTACCCGCCCGACTCAATTCCCAAGTATGAAAACGCAAAGGCATCTGAGTTTGAGCAGATTAAGGTGAACGACCAATTCAATGCCAAAGGCGAGAAGTCAGCGGATGGCACGCATCTGGTCGCGCAGGAAGTTTTGTTCGGCAGCTTCAAAATTTACGGTGGCACGGTCACTGCTATCGACGCCGCGACCAACAGCGTCAAGATTAATGACCTGACCACGAAGAAGCCTTTGACGATTGTCTTCAAGCCGGAATCAGTCATTCGCCGGGCGCCGCAGATGATGATGATGGGCGGTGGACCGGGTGGTCCAGGCGCCGGTGCTCCGGGCGGCGGTCAGGGACGACCGCAGGGCGAAGGACAAGGACAGGCAGCCCAGGGTCAGCGACCCCAGGGCGCGGGCCCGGGAGGGTCGGGCGGACCAGGTGGTCCGGGTGGACAAGCTGGCCCAGGTGGGCCAGGGCGAATGGGTGGCGGCGGCTCGATGGCCGATATGCTCGAGCGTATGCCGACTATTTCGATTAATGAATTGAAAGTTGGCGATACGATTTTGATGTCGAGTCTTCCGGGCGCCGATCCAACACAGTTAACGGCAATTCAAGTAGTAACTGGCGCCGAATCGCTTTTGGCCATGGTGGCTGCGCGTCAGCAAGGTGGCCAGAGTCGTCAGGGCGGCGGCGGCGTCGATTTGAATGGCAGCTTTGGCGGCATGTTTGGCGGCCTTGGTGGCCCGTGATTTTTCTTCTCTGATCTTCGCAGTTTGATTTTCAGAGCAACCGCGGACAGCGAACGGATCTTCCCCCAGTCGTCCGCGGTTGTTTTCTAAATGGATGAGTTGATGATGAATATTCGAAAGTTTCTATCCCCGATATTGTGCGTCGCGTTTGTCGCCGCATTCTCAATTACGGCCTTCGCGCAGAACCGCGCTACGTTGCGCGGTTCGATCAGCGACGAATTTGGCGCGACGATCGTTGGTGCGACCGTGACGCTCACTGATGCGGGCGGCGTCGCTAAGACCGCGACGACGAACAACGACGGCGCGTACTCGTTTACCAATCTGGCGCCTGGCAAGTACAAGCTCTTTGCCGTGGCCGCAGGTTTCGCTCCGTCCGAGCCGGCAGAGGTTGACGTCGCCGCTAATCGCCGCGACCCGGCCAACATCACTTTAAAGATTGCGACGATCGAGACGCAGGTGAAAGTCAGTGCCGACAATCCCGTGAGCACCGATCCCAATGCCAACGCAAATCAGCAGGTGATTAGCGGTAAAGATCTCGATGCGCTGCCGGACGATCCGGATGATTTGGCGGCGGCGTTGCAAGCGCTCGCCGGACCTTCGATGGGCCCGAACGGCGGCCAGATTTTCATCGATGGATTCTCAGGCGCGAACCTCCCGCCAAAGGAAGCGATTCGCGAAATCCGCATCAACCAGAATCCCTTCTCACCGGAGAACGATCAGCCTTCGGCGCGTATCGACATTCTCACGCGGCCCGGCACGGACAAATTCCGCGGCAGCGCCAGCGTCAATTTCACCGACGAGAGTTTGAATTCACGGAATCCGTTCTCGGTTCGTTCCAGTAAGCGCGCGCCCTACCAGCAGCGACAGTTCAACGGCAGCATCAGCGGTCCGATCGTCAAAAAGAAAGCCTCGTTCTTCCTGGAGCTCGGCCACAACGAGATGGACAACAACGCTTTGCTTACCCCGACGGTGCTGGATGCGAACTTCAATCCAGTATTCATCGGACAGGCCGTGGTGCAGCCCAGCCGCAACACCAACGTCGGTCCGCGCTTCGATTTCGCGATTAACCCGAGCAACACGCTGATTGCGCGCTACAATTATTTCCATTTCACAAATATCGGCGGACTCGGCGGATTCAGCCTGATCTCGCGCAGTTATCCGACTTCGTCAACCAATCACAATATCCAGTTGACTGAGACGGCCGTCATTAACGCGACGACCATCAACGAGATTCGTTTCCAGTATTCGCATAACCGCAACGAGCAAAACGGCAACAACACGATCCCCGCGCTGAACGTCAGCAGTTCATTCAATG
>DATANL010000726.1:0-5895 GCA_036266295.1 Pyrinomonadaceae bacterium
GCCCGGCTTGAGAACGTGTTCGTAGCAAAGGACCCGAACAAGACGCCATCGCCGCTTCCGGTGGGCGACGCGACGATCGCCCAGGAAACTTTTAAGCAGGCGCTGCTGACCAGCCTTACCAACGACTATGCTACGTCCGCGCTGGTACAGGTGCCGGCGCAAGTAGTCGTCGCGGGTACCCTCGAATCACCGGTCGCGGGCCATGATGACCAGAAGATCCCCGCTCGGTTGTTCGGCAAAGTATCCACCAACAAGCCCGACGACGGCACCAGCCCTTACACAATTTCGCCGGCGTCGCTCCCGATTCCAAACGGTGAGAGCACTGATTGCGTGACGTTCCTGGTTGCCGCCAAGCAACCGAAAAACCAGGCCGATCTCAATCTGCAATTGTTCTACGACATCGGCTTTCTGGAGCACGACTTTGAAATGCTCGAAGGCCACTACGGATATATTCCGTCGTCCTGGGTTACTTTTTCACTGCCGCAGGCGACAACTGGAGGGTCGGACCGCGCACCGCTTAGCCTACCGATGGGCGAGGTCGATATACCGATACCGTTGCGCACGTTCCCGCAGGCGCCCACGCTTTTCAAGCAGGCCGCGACGGCCGATACCGGCGACAATCCTTTGGCGCAGTTGGACTGGGATTATGAGTTGACTG
Organism: Pyrinomonadaceae bacterium; assembly: GCA_036266295.1. Taxonomy (GTDB): domain Bacteria; phylum Acidobacteriota; class Blastocatellia; order Pyrinomonadales; family Pyrinomonadaceae; genus UBA11740. The sequence goes on from DATANL010000726.1 coordinate 659, forward strand.
TCAGCACGCTCCGTGACGTCGCGCAGGATGAATTGTGGCTTGAGCTTACCTTCAACGACCTGGTGAACAGCGTCGGGTCTAATCCCGGCGCGACTTCGAATGCCGAAGGGCACCCAATCACGAGTCGCTCACTGGAGCGCCCGCCACCGGCGGACTTGCTCGAGGCGCTGGCTCGCTTCACCTGGGAGTATCCGCAGATCCTTCCGGACCTCCAGAAGGTCCCGGAGCGGGCGTATAGCTCATCGAGTGACCCTGCGCCCGACTTAGCGCTTGAGCGAATGGTCGCCTTGGTCGGTGGGGTTAGAAACAGGATCGACAGTTGGAAAGATCCGGCGCATCCGGATGCGCGCGCGGCCGCGCGGCTGCAGGCGTCGAACGCGAACCCGTCTGTTCCGCATTTCAGTTGGCTCTACAAGATCGAGCCCGAGAAAGGCCGCGATGGATCGCCCACGGGCAATCTGCTGCTTACGCGCACGATCGACGACCAGAACATTTTGCCGCCGTGGCCAACGATCGCCGGCTATTCGACACCGAGCAGTTCCGGCGAGCAAGCCGTCTATGCCTTGTCTGGAAAAGAGCCCGCGCAGTGGGTCGTGACGTGGAAGGGTCTCTACTTGATGACTCATCAGAGCGCGCGTATCGCCGCCTGGGTCGAGCGCAACGACGATCTCTCTGAAGATCCGGATGTCTTCGCCACAAACCCGGCGTTCATTTACAAGACACCGGTCGTCACATTCGGTAGCCCGATTGTGCCGCTCATCGACATCGAAACGGCGCAGCCGCAACCGCAGCAGCCGGCCTTCCTTCAGGCGTTGAATAATGTCTTCACCGTGTTCACGCAGAGGGACAACGACAATCGCACGCCGCTGGAGCTGAAGTTCACGGTCGAGATCGGCTATGAGTATGTTGTGGCCACAACACAGGACAACCAAAACCAGTTGACGACCCGAGCGCCAATCTTCTTTGCGCGCGGTGACGTGGCCACGCCGGCGAACCAGTCGGGCACCCCGCCGCAGACGCTCGACGCGTTCGAGAAAAACACGGCGGAAATGCTGCAGCAATGGCAGGCAGCGCAGAAACCCAACCCGACCGACGCGTTCATCTCGCTGCGGCTCACCGTGTTCGCTACGGTTTCAGACGGGCAACTGCCGTTAGCTGTATTTCGGGACATCCAGTTGCCGGTGGGACCTGATCAAAGTTGGTGGGTGGGCGGCAGCTAATCACTGCGGTTAAAAGAAAAAGAGAGCTGCCATCAATTGGCGGCTCTTTTTCGTTGGGGTAGGGGTTGGGGTGATGCAAATGGCGCCGCCGCGGCTTTGCCCAAAAAGTCTAGTCTTGCCAAGTCCGCGCAGCGGACGAGTGAAAGTAGCCCAGCACTTCAGTGCTGGGAACCGGTCGGCAACGTCCCCCAGTCCGCGAAGCGGACGACTGATAAATCCTCCGCAGGAAACGCAGTGCGGATCAGCCGTCCGTTTCACGGACTGTCGCTTGTGATCGTGCTGATCCCCACCGATAAATCGGTGGGCTATTTTCAGTCGTCGGCTTCGCCGACTTTTTGGGCAAAGCCCGCCGCCGCATGTCGGCAAATCATATTGACCATTCTGTCCATAGTGGCTAGTATGGCCTTATGAAAAGTCGTGCGGCAGTTAAGACAGCAGCGAAGGGGCCGCGTTCACATAAAGTAAGTGTCGGGACGCGGACTTCCTATACGGCAACCCAAGCCAAACACGAGTTCGGGCGGGCGCTGGAACAGGCGATCCATGGCGCCACGGTTGTCATCACTAAGCACGACGCGCCGCGCGCGGTCTTGATCTCGATGGACCAGTTCAAGGCACTTCAGGACGCTCCGCAGATGAAACTGGACACGTTAAGCGAACAGTTCGATGCGCTGCTCGATCGCATGCAAACATCCCGGGCGCGCAGAGGAATGTCGGCCGCCTTCAACGCATCTCCCAAACAATTGGGGAAAGCCGCAGTAGTCTCGGCTCGCAAGCGTGGTTAAGCCGACGCCACGCATCTATGTCCTCGCCGGAACCAACGGCGCCGGTAAAAGCAGCATCGCCGGCGCAGCACTGATCGAACAAGGCGTCGAATATTTCAATCCTGACGCCGCCGCAGCTCTCATCGCCGAAGCTAACCCGGGCACCCCGCTGGCGGAGGCGCAAAGCGCGGCCTGGTATCAAGGCCGGCGTTTGTTGGAGCGGACGATTGCCGAGCGGCTTCAATTTGCATTTGAAACGACGCTAGGTGGCACGACGATCACAGAGCTGTTGGAAGAAGCGATGGCGTCAGGGATCGAGGTGCGAATTCTGTATGTTGGTCTGGACACGGTCGATCGTCATATTGCGCGCGTTCGCGCTCGGGTCGCGACAGGCGGACACGACATTCCCGAGGAGAAGATTCGCGAACGATACGTGCGCAGTCGTTTGAATTTGATCCGACTCATGCCGAAGCTTACCGAACTTCGCGTGTACGACAACAGCGAGGAGGCTGATCCGCGTACGACCACCAGCCTGTCGCCGAGGTTGCTGCTGCATCTTGATCGAGGCCGTTTGGCACGTGTGTGCGAACTCGCTGCAACACCCGATTGGGCAAAACCGTTGGTGCTCACGGCTTTGAAAATATCCGCTGGATAATCTTGCCACGAGAAATCGTTCTTTCGACATTACCTTGCCAGGCTGAAGCGTTTTGGTCGTTTCAAACGTCTACTACCTCGGGAACGCAAACGCCGTCATGATTCGCGATATCAACCTATGCTGAAAACGATTACATCCATTTTTGTTCTGTCGACTCTGGTCGCAATCAATTCGCTTCCGAGCATCGCGCAGAGTCAGCTTGCTGCGTTCGGCTTACCTCAAACTCCATCGCCTGCGGTAGTCGAATCGGGCAAGTTTCGTTTATACGAAACCAGGCAGCCCCGGGGTGAAGAGACATACGAGCTTACGCGATCGGATAAAGGCGAGTTCGCTCTCACAGTGAAGACGGCATTGCCGTTTGCGGAACAAGACACCAAGCCACAAGTCAGCGCGACTTTGCGCGCCCGCGCCGACCTGACTCCGGAGGCATTTGAAATAAAGGGACCGACTCTTCTCGAAATTGAAGAGAACACCTCGATTATCATCCACGGCGCAAGCGCGAAAATTCAGGATCGCGGACGTGACGCAACCGTGAGTGTTCCCGCGACCTTCTTCACGATGAGCGGCTATCTTCCGTTGACCGTTGAAATGATGCTCATTCGTTACTGGCTGGCGCATGGCCGACCGTACTCGGTCCCACTGCTGCCGGCCGGCGAGGCATTCGTTGAAAATCGCGGCAGGGACAGCGTCAATATTTCCGGCAAATCGATCTCGCTCAACCGGTATCACTTGAGCGGAAAAGATTGGCGCGGCGGCTGGGGACGCCAGACGATTTGGCTGGACCCGGACAACCGTCTGGTGGCGGCCGTCAACCTGGGCAGCGACATTGAGACAAACCTCTACGCTTTCCGCGATGGCTACGAATCGCAAATGTCTTTCTTTCTGAAACGCGCGATTGACGATGCTATCGCGCGCTTCAACGAGTTGGCTGACCAGTTGAGTTCGCGCCCGACTGCACCGATTGCGTTGGTGGGCGGCACGCTCATCGACGTTACCGGCAAACCCGTCACGCCAAATGCCGTCGTGATTATTCAAGGTGATCGCATAACCGCGGCCGGTCCGCGCGCCACCGTTAAGATTCCCGCCAACGCCAGGTTGATTGACGTCGCCGGCAAATTTCTTCTGCCGGGTCTCTGGGACATGCATTCGCATTTTTATCAGGCCGAGTTTGGGCCTGCGTATCTGGCCGCCGGCATCACCACGGCCCGCGACGTGGGCAATGACATAGAGTTCGGCACGTCACTGCGAGACGCCGCCAAAGACAAACGCGGACTTGGACCACGAATGCTTCTGGCCGGATACATCGATGGCAAGAGCGAGAGTCACGGTTTCGATGTCGAAGTCGAGACTCCGGCAGAGGCACGCGCGGCCGTGCAGCGTTATCAGGCCGCCGGTTACGAGCAAATTAAGATTCGTGATCACGTCAAGCTGGAGACTCTGAAAATCATTTGTGCTGAGGCGCACCGGCTGGGAATGACAGTTACCGGTCATGTACCGGAAGGTATGAATGCGCTCCAGGCAGTCGAAGCGGGCATGGATCAAATCAATCACATGAACTATGCGCTCGCGGGGTTCTTTCCAAGTCGCGATCGGAACAATCCGCCGGTGACCATTAATCTGAACGCACTCAATGTGGTTAACGCGCTGAGGTTCTTTAAGGAACATCGCACGGTCATCGATCCCACGGACGCCGTGCTTGAGCTGATGCTGCGGCCGCTGAATGTTCCCATCGAATCTTTTGAACCGGGTGCGACCAAAGTGCCGTCGGAACTGAGCGTGCAAATAAATAAAAAAGGTGAAGCGGCCGAACAGGCCGAAGGGTTGCGGATGGTTGTCGACGTTCTCTTGAAAGCGACCGTGGCGCTGCAGCGCGCGGGCGTGCCCATCGTCGCCGGAACCGATGTAGGCGTTCCCGGCCACACCCTGCATCGAGAACTCGAACTATACGTCAAAGCCGGAATGACGCCGTTGGAAGCGATTCAAGCCGCCACGATTACGCCGGCGCGGGTGATGAAGCTGGAGCAGGAAGTCGGCACCCTTGACGTGGGCAAACGCGCCGATCTGATCATTCTTGACGCAAATCCGCTCGAGAACATCAGTAACATTCGCAAGGTAAAGTTGGTCATGGCCCAGGGACGATTATTTGATTGTGGGAAACTTTGGCAAAGCGTCGGCTTTCAACCGTGACCCTGCGCTCGCCATCGTTCAAGAATTTGGCTCAGATTGGGGCAACAAGGTGATGAAGGATCTGCCATGCAGCCCGAAGGGTTGCAAGAGAGTGGCGATCCGTTGAAGGGCCGCACCTGGTGGTTCATTAAACTCTTCGGCGCATACTTCTTCGTCCTGTTCATCCCCTTGCTATTTCTTTCCTTAAAAGCAAAGCCATTGCGACTTCATCATGAAGCTTTGAGCGCATAACTTGAAAGCTGAGGCGCTGGCGAATTACCTCCCGGGGCAAGGCACCGAGAGACTTCTGCTGATTCAAGAACCCTTTCAGGGGTTCGGAGAAACCACGTTACCGTTTCCCCAGGGTAGCGCGCTGGATGCGCGCAACCCTGGGCTGCAATTTATGAACGCCTTCAGCGTTTTTGATTCGAGTAT
>DATANL010000727.1:0-1697 GCA_036266295.1 Pyrinomonadaceae bacterium
CGCAAAGCCTTCATCGCTGATCTTCCTTTTGATCGATACGCTGATGCTGAACGGGTTGGCCCCGTCATGCGACGGTTTCGGCAGATCGATAACGGGTATGTCGAGGGAAAGCGCGGCACGTCGGCTGGCGGATTCAATGTCAGGTCGCGTCAGTAACGCCGCTACCCGCAATTCACCGAAGTAGCGGCGCCATTCGTCAGCGGTGAAGCCCGGATTGAGCGGTACACAGACCGCACCGGCCGCGACTGATATCATTGTTACCGCGGCTTCTGGCCCATCTGGCAGCACCACCGCCACACGGTCCCGTCGGCCCACACCGAGTTCACGTAATCTGTGCACCGTTTCTGTCGCCTGGACCCACAACGTCCCGTACGTCATGGGTGAGCGCCCCGGCGCGAGGATGGCGACACGATCGGATGCGGATCTCGCATGGGAGGCAAGAAGATCCCCGAGACATGAAAATACACGACTCCCAGGGTCCCTGCCCGGGCGCGCTCTTCGCGATTTTTTTGCGCCCTTAGCCAAGACGGCTCCTTTGAAAGCGGCCCGCATGTCGGACAAAAGCCAAGACCAACAAATGGGTGGAAATGCAAAAGCGCAGCTCTACGCGTCTGCCATTTCGAAGCACTGCTTCATGTTTTGTAAAATCGACCTCGACATCGTGGTGGTCGAGAAAAATCCGATCGAGATCTGCAACTGCCTTGAAGACGGCTTCCTTCGCTACGAAAAGAAGACGTCCACCATAGACGGAAGCGTCCAATGTTAGGCGCTCCCGCTGAGTCGCAATCGTCTTCACAAGCTCTGGAGGAATTGCTTGGGCGGGTTCTATATCGACGCCGATGCCTGCGAATTCTCGCTGCCGCGCCACTGCTGCGACTGCAACATCGGAATCATGGGCCAATGACCCGACAATTTCTCGCGGCCAGATCGGAGCCCCGGACCGGCCTTTAGGTATTACGCATTTGGGTCGGGAAAGAAGTTCACGCGCTACGATGCGAGCTGCACCGCGGGCGCGACGGGCTTTCAGGCTGAGAGAGTCGAAGGCCTCTTCAGGAAAAACTGCGCATTCGTCGCCGGGCAAAATCGAACGGCAGCCGATCGTCACTCCTGGCAAGGCAAGCCGTTCGATTACGTCCTGCAGCCTGCTATCGGGGCTCGGGCGCTTCATGCGAAAAATGGATCTGCGATCACTCCGCCTTGATGTTTGCTGATCTAATTACATTCGCCCATTTTTCGGCTTCAGCTCTCATGTGCATTCCGGCTTCCGCCGGGGTGAGGACTATCGGCGTGAGTGTCAAGTCGGCAAGTCGCTTCTGGATATTCGAGTCGGACAGACCGGCATTGATCGCGCCGTTGAGCTGCGCGACGACGTTGTCGGGCGTGCCGGCTCGAACACCAACGCCGGTAAAAACCAGCACCTCATAGCCTGGAACGGTTTCCGCGACGATGGACACATTGGGTAATACGTCCAGCCGTTTGCCGGTCGTGACCGCCAAAGCGCGCACCGCCCCCGATCGGATATGAGGTAGCGCGTTCGCAACGACATCGACCGCGACCTGGACGTGACCTCCGATCAGGTCGTTGATCATAGGCGCTCCGCCACGATAGGGAACGTGAACGATATTCACGCCAGCCATCGTCTTGAATAATTCGCCGGCGACATGCGAGATCGTGCCGGTGCCGAACGAAGCCATGGT
>DATANL010000728.1:0-4396 GCA_036266295.1 Pyrinomonadaceae bacterium
CAGCGAGTTTATTTCGAGACGAACAAGGGCGCCGGAATCGATCTGAACCAACTGGAACTGTTCGATCCGGCAACCGGCAAAGAAGAACTTGTCGAATCTGATCCGTTAAAGCGCGTGGACATCGGCGATGTGACATTCTCAGAAGTCACCGAGGACCTGATTGCGACTTCCTATATTGACGAGCGGCCCCGCGTCTACTTCAAGGACAAATCGTTCGAAGCCGATTACAACCTGCTCAAGAAACAGTTTCCCGAAATGGAAATCGATTTCGCCTCGGGCACCAGGGACGAGCGGCTTTGGCTGATCGACGTCGGCAGCGATACCGATCCCGGCGACACGTATCTGTTTGATCGCAACACCAAGAAACTGACGCTGCAGTATCACATCCGCGAGAAGTTGAACCGCGATTACCTCGCTCCGATGAAGGCGATCAGATACAAATCATCGGACGGCCTGGAGATTCCCGCGTATCTGACTTTGCCGAAAGGCGCTGAAGCGAAGAACCTGCCGCTGATTGCCTTTCCGCATGGCGGTCCGTGGGCACGCGACGATTGGGGCTATGACGCTTTCGCGCAGTTCTGGGCCAATCGCGGCTATGCTGTCCTGCAACCGAACTTCCGCGGCTCGACCGGCTATGGCAAGAAGTTCATCGATGCGGGCAACAAACAGTGGGGCGACAAGATGCAGGACGACATTACCTGGGGCGTGAAGTATCTCGTCTCTCAAGGCACCGTCGATCCGAAACGCGTGGGCATCATGGGTGGTTCGTATGGCGGCTATGCGACGTTGGCCGGCGTGACGTTCACTCCGGACTTGTACGCCGCGGCGGTCGATTACGTTGGGCCATCAAACCTGAACACGCTGCTGGAGACAATTCCGCCGTACTGGGAAGCCGGACGGCAACTCTTCTACCAACGCATGGGCGATCCCACTACGCCGGCCGGCAAGGCGCAGCTCGATCGCCAATCGCCGTTGAATTCCGCGAATAAGATTAAGACACCGTTGCTGGTCGTCCAGGGCGCCAACGATCCGCGCGTCAACAAACGCGAGGCCGATCAGATCGTGATCGCGCTGCGCGACCGCGGCTTTCCGGTTGAATACATCGTTGCGCCTGACGAAGGTCACGGCTTTTATCGACCAGTCAACAACATGGCGATGTTCTCACAAGCCGAGAAGTTCTTCGCGAAATACCTCGGCGGCCGTTTTCAGGAAACCGCAACTCCCGAGGTGAGCGCGCGCCTGAAAGAGATCACCGTCGACGTGAAGACCGTGACGCTGCCGAAGAAAGTTGAATCCTCGGCCGGCGCGCCCAAGCCCGCGAACGATTTGGCGGCGGGCACTTCCAGCTACAAGGCGACCATCTCAGTCCAGGGTCAGACGATTCCGATTACGACCAGGACTGAAATCAAAGCGGACGGTGACAATTGGATTGCTGCCGAAACGGCTGAATCACCGGCGTTCGGAAAGATCGTCGATATTTCCACGATCGAAAAAGGCACGTTGGTATTGAAGCATCGCTCGATCAGCCAGGGCGGAGTCCAGATGGAAATTGATTTCAGGGACAACAAAGCCACGGGCACCAGAACGCAGGACGGCCAGTCCAAACCGATTTCCGCCGACGTGGGCGGCGCGCTCTTCGCTGACGGCGGCGGCGCGTACGACGTGCTCGCGCGTCTGCCTTTGGCGCCGAATTACGCGACCACCTTCAATAACTTTGACGTCGATAAACTTAAACCGCAGATACGCCTATTCAAGGTGATCGACAGCGAAAGCGTCACCGTCGCCGCCGGCACCTTCGACGCCTTCAAAGTTGAATCGGTCGCCGCGGAAGACGAAGCCGATAGACAGATCCTTTGGATCGCCAAAGACTCGCTCAAGGTCGTGAAGATCAGCGCCACGATCCCGAGTCTCGGCGGCGCGGTGCTGACCAGCGAGATGGTGAAGTAAGGGGTCAGAGTTCTAGTCGACGGTAGATATTCTTCCGATGGGCGATGCGGTGTAAGTAAACCGCATCGTCATCGAACGTGAAGATCATTCTATAGTCTTTCGCGATCACAACTCTGAAGTACCGTTTGAATCCAGTAAGCGGGCGAACGTTGAGATCGCGATGGAAGACCGTTTCACACAGCTTTAGCGCCGCATCAAAAGCTTCAGATTTCACACTATCGGGCAGAGGTCTCAGATCGCGGGCGAATCGATTCGTGCGCTTAAGAAGCTTCTTAGAAGGTGAAGTCATCGAAGGTCCGGACCTCGCTCACCCGGTTGTTTGCGAGGTCATCGTCAGAGTCTCGTAACCCCGCCAAAAACTCTTCGGTGTAAATCTCGTTCGGCGACAGTACCGAGCCTAGAAACTCCTGAATGGTTTTATAAGCATCGATCAGCTTGGCGAGTTGTTCGTCTGATACGACTACATTTTGGCTCGACATGGTGAAACCAAGATAACAACTCTCAGGTAACTAGACAATACGCTGCGAGGAGCAGCAAGGTGGTTGATTTATTTCAAGCCGGGTTCTATAAACATCTCTCACGTTTAGAGGGATATGCTATGAGAGTCTTCATTAGTTGGTCGGGTCAACGAAGCGCCGCAGTTGCTGACGCACTTCGTTACTGGCTTCCCAAAGTAATTCAAGCCCTTGAGCCATGGATGTCGGCGGATGATATCGAGAAAGGCACGCGTTGGCGTTCTGGTTTAGCCTCAGAACTGGAGGAGTCGAGCGTTGGAATTATTTGCTTGACGCGAGAGAATCTCGACTCAACATGGATACACTTTGAGGCAGGCGCCCTTTCGAAGCAACAACGGAACACTTATGTCTGCACGTTGCTATTCAAGTTAGAGCCTACTGATGTTCGTGAGCCTCTCGCGCAATTTCAACATACTCGCGCGACCAAGGACGACCTGAGAAAATTGATCTCAACAATCAATAACGCTCTCGGAGATTCCAAGCTTCCAGAAGCAGAGCTGTCTGAGAGCTTTGAGATATGGTGGCCAAAGCTTGAAGAGAGAATTGCTAAAGTCGATGATGAAACTCAAAATGACCAACCTATCCGCGGTGACCGAGAACTACTTGAAGAAGTCCTCAGTATCTTGCGAACAAATCAAGCGGAGCATGACGCCCAGATTAAGTCTGAGGTTAGAGCCGAAATAGCTAGAAGCATTGAGGAGACAATCAAGAAGCTCAAGGAAGGGTTCGAGGCGCGTGCATGGTCACATTTAAGGGAACACGAGGATTTGTATAAACAGATTCAAGAATCGAAACTAGAAAAGGAAGCAAAACTGACGGAATGAAGCTGCCGCAAATGAAAACATTAATCACGAACGGGCAAATCATCACGGCCACTGACAATTACAAAGCCGACATCTTCATCGACGGCGAAACGATTACGACCATCGGGGCGAAGCTCGACATGGACGCTGACGTGAAGATTGACGCGGCGGGCAAGTACGTCATTCCCGGCGGCATCGATCCGCACACGCACATGGAACTGCCGTTCGGCGGGACGACGGCGGCTGATGACTTTCGCACGGGCACGATTGCGGCGGCGCACGGCGGGACGACTTCGATTATTGATTTTGCGGTGCAGTACAAAGGCGAGTCGCTGATTCAGGGCGTTGACAACTGGCACCGGAAGGCCGAGGGCAAGTGCGCGATCGATTATGGATTTCATTTGATTACGACCGAGCTCGAGGACAAACAGATCGAAGAGATGTATACGGTCATGGACGAGGGCGTGACCAGTTTCAAGATGTTCATGGCTTATCCCGGTGTGTTTCTGGTTGACGATGCGACCATCTTTCGCGCGATGTCCGCGGCGGGAGCGCGCGGCGGACTCATCTGCATGCACGCTGAAAATGGAATCGTCATCAACGAGATCATCAAGCGCGCGCTGGAAAAAGGGCACACGGCGCCGAAGTATCACGCGCTCACGCGACCGACGGTCGCTGAAGCGGAAGGCGTGCATCGCGCGATCGCTATCGCGGAAATGGCTGAGTCGCCCGTCTACATCGTGCACTTGAGCTGCGCTGACGCATTGAATCAAGTCCGCGAAGCGCGCGACCGCGGCATCCCCGCGTTTGCCGAAACCTGTCCGCAGTATCTTTTCCTCTCAATCGACGATTACGGCGAAGACTTCGAGGGCGCGAAGTACGTGATGACGCCGCCGCTGCGCGAGAAATGGAACCAGGCCGAGCTTTGGAAAGGCTTGAAGATGGACGACCTGCAGGTGATCTCGACGGACCATTGCCCGTTCTGCATGAAGGAACAGAAGGAACTGGGTAAGGACGACTTCACCAAGATTCCCAACGGCATTCCCTCGCTCGGAGAACGCGTCAGCCTGCTCTACACGGCGGGTGTGGCGACCGGCAAGCTCGACCTGCATCAGTTCGTGTCGGTGGCCA
>DATANL010000729.1:0-8701 GCA_036266295.1 Pyrinomonadaceae bacterium
AAAGGTCCGCGGCCGCATCGTAATGGCCGGAAAATTTACGGCCATCCCGGTTGATTTGAATCCACCGGCAAAGCGCCTCACCGATGAACAGGCGCAACAGCGCTTCGGTCCGAACGCGCGACCCGGCGCCGGCTTTCCGCAGCAGTCGCCGACGCCGACACCGGCGCCGGGAACTCCGCGGCCTCTGACGAACCGGCAAATTGATGAACAGCTCGACGCGTTTCTGAAAGCCAACGGCGCGTTGATTCGCGTGAACGATGCGGCCTTTGCTTTTCGACGGATTCGCGCCTTCAACAACCGCACGTTCGACATCACCAGGGCGCTGCCGACGGTGGTGATGAGTAACGAGGACTACGGTCGCATCACGCGCATCCTGGCCGACGGCACCGACGTGACGCTCGAATTCAATATCGTCAATCGGATTTATCCGGAAGGAAAGACTTCTTACAACACGGTCGGAGAAATTCCCGGGACGGACAAAGCCGATGAAGTGATCATGCTTGGGGGCCACCTGGATTCATGGCATTCCGCGACGGGTGCGACAGACAACGCCATCGGTTGCGCGATCATGATGGAAGCCGCGCGCATCCTGAAGACGTTGGGGGTCCGGCCGCGACGGACGATCCGCGTGGCGCTTTGGAGCGGTGAAGAAGAAGGGCTGCTCGGCTCCCAGGCTTATGTGAAAGAACACTTCGGGAGTTTTGAAAATCCGAAGCCGGGTTACGAAAAGTTCGGCGGTTACTTCAACATCGATTCCGGCACGGGGCGGGTCCGCGGCGCCACCGTCTTTGGTCCATCGTCGGCCGCTGACATCATGCGCAAGATCCTGGAGCCGTTCAAAGACGACGGCGTGGCCGGCGCGGTCGCTTCACGCGGCCGCAACCTGGGCGGCAGCGACAACACGTCTTTCAGCAACGCCGGACTGCCCGGCATCGGCATGGGCCAGGACCCGATTGAATACAACTCGCACACCTGGCACACCAACTTCGACACGTACGAACGCATTCTCGAAGATGACGTGAAGAAGGATGCGGTCACCGTTGCCTGGTCCGTGTATCAACTCGCGATGCGTGACGAGTTGCTGCCGCGGTTTGCGAAACCGGACATGCCGGCGCCGCCGCCGACTCCAACACCGGAAGCATCGCCGACGCCCGCGCGTCCGCCGCGCCGAACACCGCGCTCGGAATGAAGAAGTCATTCAACCGGAGCGCGGGCATCCTTGCCCGCAAGGCTGCGCCGCACGTTTGCAATCCGTTCGCGCTTCGCGCTCATGCGGGCAGGGATGCCCGCGCTCCGTTACGCGACAGCTTCGATGCGCGGCCGAATAAGTTGCGGGCGATAGGCGTAGCGGGAAGGCTTGCGGCGTTTCTCTTCGTACATGGCGTGATCGGCCTGGGCCATGAGTTCTTCGATCGAGTAGCGATCGTCCTCGAAATGCGCCACGCCCACGCTGACTGAGAGGCTGTACGGACGCGCGCGCAAGCCATTGCTCGCGGCGAATTGTTCTTGCAGGCGATCGGTCAAAGATTCTGCGCCCTCGTCTTCCTCGATGGCCGCCAGCGCCACAAACTCATCACCACCCAACCGCGCGAGAATATCGGAGCTGCGAAAAGTCTCTTTCAGAATTTGCGCGGCAGCTGCCAACGCGCGGTCACCTTCGTGATGGCCGTACGAGTCGTTGATTTGCTTCAGCCCGTCGAGGTCGGCATACAACATGATCGGAATTTTATTATCGCGACGGATCGCCGCGACGTGTTGGTCGGTCACGGCGAGGAAGCCGCGGCGATTGTACAGCCCGGTCAACTCGTCGATTAGAGACAAGCTCTCCAGGGCGGCTTCCGCGCGCTTGCGTTCGGTGATGTCCTGAATCTGAAAAATGAAGTGCGCCGGGTTGTCGTCGGCGTCGCGCACGAGTGAGACGCTGTTCAAGGCCCAAACGACTTCGCCGTCACGATGCACGTAACGCTTTTCGACCTGCGAAGTCGGTGTTTCACTCTGCAGCAGGCGATACAAATTGGCGAGGTCGTTGCCGATGTCGTCCGGATGCGTGACCGCCTGAAAGTTCGAGTCCAACATCTCGGCTTCGGTAAAGCCGATCAAATTACAGAGCGAACGATTCACGCGCAGCCACGCGCCCTGGGGCGAAACCAGGGCCATGCCGATCGCGGCGTAATCAAATGCGTTGCGAAAGTGCTCTTCGGTCTCGCGCAGAGCTTTACTGATCCGTTCCTGCTCGGCGATGTGACGATTGAGTTCTTCGACGTGCCGCCGCGCTAGCTCGGCCTGGGCCGCCGCACCTTCGACATTCTTCATGTATGTCCAGTAGGTGAAATAGACAATCGCGATAATCGGAAGAGTGGCGCTCAGCGCAAAGAATCCGACGTGACTGATGAACTGCGCGATGATGCCGGCCGCCGAAGCGCCGGCCAAATACGTCAACGAGGTCCAAAGGAAATTCCGGCTCCACGATTTCCAGAGGCTCTCTTCCGTCTTGAACGCAGAGTTGATCGCTACCATGATCGAGTTGGCCAGGTACTGGACCACCGCCATGGTGGACAGCATCACCAGATAATTCGGCGAGAAGTAATCGTGCCCTTTTAGCGTCGGGCCAAAAAATGAGCGGAGCGTCCAGACCGTGAGGAACGTGGCGCACGCCATCACGCTGGCGTTGAAGCAATGAGTAGTGCGGTGTCGCCCGATGCGGAGCGAGGCGCAGGCGGCTTCGGCAGCCGCGAGCAGAATTGCGACTTCGCCGCCAAATAATAGCAGCGACAAAAATATGAAAGTGTCGGAAACAGAGATGTGCGCCTTGACGCGCGGAATCGGAATGCTCAGTCGCGGACCAACGAGGATCGTGACCACTGCGAGCAGGATTAGGCGAAAGTTGATCTGATCATGTGTCAGGTGCGCCGCCGTAAACGCCAGCACCACCGCGCCTGCGGCGATTACCGTCCAAAAATAGATTTGACTGATTCGGCTACGGCTCATAATCGGGTCGATGAGGGGGAGACCCCGCCCCGCGCAGTGGCAATGGCCGTACCGCGTGAAGAAACCTGCATTTTCAGGCAAAGTTTAGGATTGTCGGGGTCTTAGGGAGCTGAGGTATAGCTGTCAGGTTGAAGGGAAGCCATCATTTTGAACGACTTCTTTGGAGTGCGGCGGCTCGACGCCGCTTTGGAATTTGAATCGAGTCCGGTGCTCTTGAGGATCGATCCAAAAGCCGTCCCCGGTGCACACTGCCGGTGGATTCCAAATTAATCCTTGCGATAGATGACGCCGTTCTTCATCACGAATGACACCTTCTCCATCGCGTGGATGTCTTTCAGCGGATCACCGCTGACGGCGACGATGTCGGCCCATTTGCCCGTGGTCAACGATCCGAGATTCTTGTCCCAACCGAGAAGCTTCGCGCCGTTGATGGTCCCGGCCTGGATTGATTGCATGTTGGTCAGGCCACCCCAATCGACCATCAGGAAAAATTCGCGCGCGTTGGCGCCGTGCGGGACCACGCCGGCGTCGGTGCCGAGCGCGATTTGAACGTTCGCCGCCAGAGCGATCCTGGTAGCGTGACGCGCAGCTGCGGCCGCAGCCAGAGCTTTCTCGGCACGCAGGCCTTTGAGCACGCCGGTCCTGGCTGCGCGTTCGACAGCTTCGGCGGCGGAAAGCGTGGGCACGAGGAAGGTGCCGCGTAGACCCATCATGGTCGCGCCTTCTTCGTCGAGAAAAGATCCGTGTTCGATTGATGAGACACCCGCGCGCGTCGCGATCTTGATTCCTTCAGTGCCGTGCGCGTGCGCGGCGACTTTGCGATCGAGTTTTTTCGCTTCATCGACCAGCGCCTTCAATTCTTCAAAGCTGTATTGCGTGGCGCCGACGGCGTCTCCTTCGGACAGCACACCGCCGGTGGCGCAGGTCTTGATCACGTCAGCCCCATACTTGATTTGCAGCCGCACGGCTTTGCGAATCTCTTCCGGCCCATCGGCGACGCCGTTCATCGGATCCGGTTGCACGAGACCGGGGCGAAAGCCGTTCTCATCGCAATGGCCGCCGGTAATGCCGATCGCGTGTCCGGCTGACTCCATGCGCGGCCCAACGATCCATCCTTCATTGATCGCTTTGCGCAAAGCCATGTCGTCGAAGTTTCCCGACGCGCCAACATTACGCACCGTGGTAAAGCCCGCCAGCAAAGTGTCACGCGCGTGCAGCACGCCCAGGATCGCGCCAAACGATTCGTAATCACGGACGGCCGACATGTCACCTTCGGGATCACCAAGCACGCGGCCGACCAGGTGTGTGTGCGCATCGATGAATCCAGGCAGCAGGGTTACGTCGCCGAGATCGATGACCTTGGCGCCCGCCGGCACATGCACCGAGGACGCGTCGCCGACTGCGGTGATCTTGTTGTCGGTAACGATGACGACCGCGTTATTGACAGCCGGCGCTCCGGTACCGTCGATCAATCGCGCGGCCTTCAAGACGACGACGCCCTTGCCTTCCGGCGGCTGTGGTCTGATACCGATGGGCGCGGGTGTTTGCGCAGTGATGGTGATGACGAACAGTGCCGGCAGCAGTCCGGCGATGAGCTTTCGAAAGGGGTTCATTGGCGTCGATCCTCGGGCGTTTCGAGTAAACGCAAATTATCATTCGCGTTACGTAAGAGCGCGCATTCTATTTGAGATTGAGGCTGTGCGCCAGTAGTGCTGCGCTCGTTACCTGGGAGCGATCTCTCCCAGCCGAATCCGACGGGCAAAATAGATTTACTTGATTCTGATCCGTGCCTTATTCGTAGTTTGCGCGTGCCACGTCAGGCTGACTAGAACGCTCTGTGCCGTGGGCAGATTACTCGGCAAGACGACCACAACTTCTGTGAAACTTTGGCCGGAGACGGCGCCGACGTATTCGACCGTGAGCGGATAGATGTTGAGTTGCGCGTCCTCAGCGCGGGCGGTCACCGACGAAGCGTTTTCGCCCGCGCCCAGGGTGAGATTCGTGGCGAACAACATTATCCGCGTGCGGTTATCCGAGCTGAAGTTGAAAGGATTGGTCAGCGCAAACGGATCGCGAAACATCGTGACCGAATCAAGCGCGATCGCGATGTCGCTGGTGTCCTCAGTTACCAAAGCGGGTGGCGGCGCTTGCACGGTCAGGGTGACTTCGTTACTGGTCGCGCTGCCGAACGAGTTCGTGACGACGCAACGGAATTTGGCCCCGTTGTCGGCGGCGGTGGTGGGCGGAGTCGTGTACATCGGCGAAGTCGCGCCGGAGATATTCACCTGGTTTCGTTGCCATTGATAAGACAACGTAGCGCTGCCGCCGGCCGCGACGCCGAAGGTTGCGGTCTGTCCCTGGATCACGGTTTGATCCGCGGGTTGGGCGGTAATCGACGGCGGCGTCCCGGCGGTGAACTGGACTCTGAACAGCGCGGCGGAACCAATCGCGAGGTAATAAAGACTGCCGTCATTGGCGATCTTAATATCGACGAGCGTAGAAATGCCGGTCGCGAAACCAGTCGCCGTTTTGTTCGACGGATCGAACAAACGGATCCAGCCGTTGCACAGATCGCCGAAGAAATATTTTCCGACGTAGCTGGTGGGAAACTGGACCGTGGCCGGGTTATAGAATCCTGCGCCGACAATTGCACAGCCCTCAACTGCAGTCGATCCGTGCGCATATTGAAACAACGGATCGCGGAAATTCGCGTTGGGCGGCGAGCAAGCGCCTTCGCACAGACTCCAACCATAGTTCGATCCCGCGATACCGTCGTTGATCTCTTCCCATTTCGTTTCGCCGACATCGTTGATGAACATGCGCCCGGTGCCCGGTTGAAACGCGAAGGTGAACGGATTGCGCAGGCCCATGGCCCAAATCGATCTGTTCGCGCCCGATGCGGTATTGAAAAACGGATTGTCGCCGGGAATCGATCCGTCAGAGTTGATCCGCAGCACTTTGCCGAGACGATTGTTCAGAGTTTGCGCGTTGGCGGCATTTGCGTTCTCGCCCACCGCGACGTAAAGCTTGCCATCGGGCCCGAAGTGGATCGCGCCGCCATTGTGGTTGCCGGCGCTGCTCAAGTTATCCAAATCGACCAGCACAAATTCACTGCCGGCCAGAGCGACGTCGCCGTTCGCGGTGAAGCGGCTGACGCGGTTGTGGGCCGGGGCGCCCGGCACTGTGTAATAGACGTAGACGAAATGATTCGTCGCGAAGTTTGGATCGAAAGCGATGCCGAGCAGTCCGCGCTCGCCGCTTGAATCGACCGTCAAACTTACAAACGGCGTCGCCAACAACGAACCGTTCTTGATGACGCGCAGCTGTCCACCCTGCAGGCAGACGAAAATCCGGCCGTCCGGTGCGATTTCCATTGCGCTGGGACTCGACAAGCCGCCGGCGATTTGAGTCTCAGCGAAACCGGCCGGCAGCGTCGCCGCCGTCGCCGATGAAATAGCGATCAGAAGAGAGAAAAAGCCGGCAGCAATCGAAATCAACGTCGCGAAACGCCGATCGAATACGGGAGTATGTCTGTACACAACTGTCATGAGCTTTCAACTTCGGGGCGGAAGAGGATTTTTGATCCCGTTGCGACTGCGGGGCGACGAACCTGTGAAGAGGACTATCCATGTCGCAGCATATCGAACCTGCAACCCGTTCGCGGTGGGGCCTGCAATACTTTGGGGCGGGGAACCTGTTACCTGGGGGCGTGCGTGGAATTATATCGGTTCGCGTTCAGTTTCGGCCACAAGTTTTTGGCCGCGGCCTTACCACTTGATTGATCCTTCTTTTGAAGTATCAATTTGCGCGAGCTCTTCATTCGAACCGTAAAAAAAGCCTTTCATGTTGTCCATCAAAAATCCCTGAGCGTCGACGCTGGTCAAATCCAGTCCGTAGTGATTGATGATGCGCGTTTGCGTCTGGAGCCATTCGGCCCAGCATGGTTGGCAAACCTCCGCTCCGATTCGCTGGCCGAGCTCAGTTGGTAAGGGTGCATAGCCGAGGGCCGCGCGCTTTTGCCCGCACCGGGCACATTTGATTTCGTCTGGCATGGGTTCGTCTCCTGGTTCGGATTATAGCCGTGTCAGAACCGCAAGCGATAGCGACCGGATCAAGTGATACGTTGCCCTTCTAATAATCTGTCCGTTGAAAAGATTGATATGCAGTGGCGCCGGGTCGCACCCTCAACCTCGCTCCTCTCCCAAAGAGAGAGGAAGTAAGCGCGCGGGTCTGACATTATTGCGCGGCTTTAATCGCAGCAATCGTGTCGTCGTCCTTCGGACGAAACAAACCGAGCGGGCGCACGTCTCGATAAGAAATCACGCCCGCGCGATTGATCACGAAGACCGAACGCGCGACTTTTCCGGGTATCAACGATTGCGCGCCGTACGTGTCCGCGACCTTGCGATCCGTATCGGAGAGCAGGCGCAGTGGCAGTTCATGATGTGCGGTGAAACTCTTGTGCGATGCGACTGAGTTGGTTGAGATGCCGACAACTTCCGCGCCGGTCGCGGCGTAGTCTTCCCAGCGGTCCCGCACCGAACACATCTGACGCGTGCAGATCGGAGTCTCGTCGCCCGGATAGAAAAGCAGCACGACAACTTTGCCGAGCTGATCCGACAGGCGCCAGTTCTGCCCGTCGCCGTCGAGCAAACTGAAATCGGGTGCCGGGCTGCCTTCCTGGGGATGCGAACTCTGTTTCATGGGTAGAGATTAGAGATTAGCTGCGGCGAATGTCCTTTTACGTCCGCGTAGCGGACCGGGTGGAAATAGCCCAGCGCTTTAGCGCTGGGATTCTCGCCGGTCTAACCATAAAGTCCGCAAAGCGGACGACTGATAACTTGTCGATAACCATCTCTTGACGGTTCAGTCGTCCGTTTCACGGACTTCCCTCTTTTATGCCAAACGCACCCACCGATAAATCGGCGGGCGACTTCCATTCGTCGGCTTCGCCGACTTTGCAGCAAACCCATTTCTAACCGCTGACCAGCTCTACCCTCGTATTACTTGATCAGAGACGCGAGACTCGCGGCCGTTACTTGCGTGTGAATCTCCAACTCGCTGCCACGCGTGGTGATTTTCAAATTGTTCAGAGCACTTTCGGCCAGACTCTTACGCGGCTCGGCCATGCGCATGATAAAGATGCCGCCGAGCTGCTTCAAGCCGTCGACTGTGTCGCCGAGATTTTTTGCGGCCGTCGCCGAATCAGTCATTGCCACGATGTTCATGGTGACGTCAGTTTGCGTGGATCCGACCGAACCGTAGACCTGTTTGATCGCACTGACGTCTTTGGCGAGCGTGTCATTGCCGAGATCCAGGGTGGCGAGCAGCTCGCGCGTGAGGTTGCCGCCAAACCCGATCACCGCGTTTTGATCCCGGGTCGCCAGCGCGATGAGCTCGGCCGGCGCGCGTCCAGCTTTTCCGTCGTCAATGGCGGCGTGCACGTTGGCGGGACTTCCCATTGCCAACGAATTCTGATCGAGCACGCAAACCGCGAGTTCGCTGATGTGCATGCTCCAAAGACCGAGCAGCTTTAAGTCGTCGTTGAGTTTGATAATAGTAATCGTCGCGCCACGATATTTTTCTTCACGTGAAGTCGTGCCACCCGCTGCGCGCACAGACGCGCCCACCGCGTTCGCGTTGAAATTGCCATGCGCGATCGCCACAGTTTCCAGCTTTGTCGTCTTGGCGTCGGGATAAGTGTAATGAACGC
>DATANL010000730.1:0-2593 GCA_036266295.1 Pyrinomonadaceae bacterium
AAGTATAATCTCTTGCTGATGCCGCGTTCCGTTTCATTTCTCGTTCTAATCAGCGTTACCAATGTCTGACGCCACTAAACAGAGCGTGATCGGTCTGTCGACAATCGACAAGCTGCGCATGTTGCTCGACATCACCAAGACGATCAGCCGATCGCTTGACCTGGACGAGGTCTTGAACCTCGTCATGGACACGCTCAATTCGCTGATCCCGTACGACGCGGCCGGAATCTATCTGGTTAAGTGTTCGGCGCCGCTGGCCGAGTGGGAGGGGGCCCTCGATGAAACCTGCGTCTTTCATACTCAGGCAGTGCGTGGTTATGACATCGACGACTTGCAGGAACTGCATTTGAAGATGGGCGAAGGCTTGATCGGCCACGTCGCCGTTACGGGTAAGCCTTACGTGTCGCATGACGTCGGTCAGGACCATCGCTACATCAACGCGCGGCCCCGGACGCAGTCGGAAATGGTTGCGCCGATCATTTCGAATGAAGA
Source organism: Pyrinomonadaceae bacterium (assembly GCA_036266295.1). Taxonomy (GTDB): domain Bacteria; phylum Acidobacteriota; class Blastocatellia; order Pyrinomonadales; family Pyrinomonadaceae; genus UBA11740. The sequence goes on from DATANL010000730.1 coordinate 493, forward strand.
AGTCATCGGCGTTTTCGATCTCGAGAGCGACGAGCTCGATGCCTACACGAATGATGATCTGGAAGTGCTGATGCTGCTGGCGTCGCAGGTCGCAATCATCATCGAGAAGGTGATGCTGCACGACCAGTTGATCGAGAAGCAGCGACTCCAAACGCAGCTCGAAGTTGCGCGTCAGGTGCAGCTGCAGCTTTTGCCAGGGCGCGATCCGCAAATCGAAGGTTACGACATCAGCGCTTACAACTTTCCGACTGAGGAAGTTTCCGGCGATTACTACGATTGGGTGCGCGTGTACGACGATCAGATCGGCATCGTCATTGCCGACGTTTCCGGCAAGGGCGTCCCGGCGGCGTTGTTGATGGCGTTTCTGCGCGCCAGTCTGCGCGCGGCGACGCACATCGGATACGCGCCGCACATCTCGATGTCGAAGGTGAATTATCTGTTGTGGGAATCGATTGAGCGCAATCAATTCGTCACGGCTTTTCACGGAATACTCGACGCGACCAATCGCACGCTGTCTTATTCAAACGCGGGTCACAGTCCGGCGTTGCTGATGAAGGCCGACGGCACATCGCATTTCGAGGAACGCGGCGGCGTGCCGCTGGGCATGTTTCGCGACAGCCGCTATTACGAATACTTTGAAACGATCGAGCCGGGCGAAGTCCTGGTGCTGTACACCGACGGCGTCACCGAGGCGATGAATTCCGCTGGCGAAGAATACGGGCGCGAGCGCTTGATTGCCGCCGTGCGTGAGTGTCGCGATCAGCCGGCGCGCGACATGATCGATTTTATGCATCGTGACTTGATCGTGTGGACCGAAGGCCACGGCGTTACGGATGACGTCACCTTTTTTATCGTGAAGGCTTTGTAGGGGCAGGCCTTGTCTGCCCGCGTCCGCGAGAGCCAATCTGCCAGGGATCGGGCGGGGACAAGCCCCGCCCCTACAGTAAGAGTCGCCGAAAACATGAGCGCAATTGCCGAACCACCAACCCAACAACCTGCGGGTGCAGGCTCGCTGAACTTTGCCAAAGTTCTGCAGCAGATGCTCGCCGTTTCAGACAAGGTCAGCGATCTGATTTTTTCGCCCGGCCGGCCGCCGCAAATTGAGCTGGTCGGCAAGCTGCAACCGGTAGCCGTGCCAGGCCTTGAAAAGCTGACGCCGGCGCACACCTTCGGCATCGCCAAAATCATGATTGGCGATAATTCGAGCGCCAACGAGAGTCTGGATAAATTTGGCTCCGCCGACATTTCGTTCAGCGTGCCGGGTCTCTGCCGCTTTCGCGTGAATATCTTCAAGCAACGCGGCACCCACGCGATTGTCATGCGCGTGATCCCACAACGGCCGCCGCGCTTTGAAGAGTTCGATCTACCTCAACAACTGCGCGAGATTGTTGAGATCAAAAACGGCATCGTGCTCGTGACTGGCCCAACGGGCAGCGGCAAGAGCTCGACGCTGGCGGCGATAATCGATCTGATCAATGAATCGAAGTTCTATCACATAGTCACGATCGAGGACCCGATCGAGTTTCTTCATAATCATAAGAACTCGACAATCCATCAGCGCGAACTGCATTCCGATACGCCGAACTTTGCCACTGCTTTGCGGGCCGCGCTGCGACAGGCGCCGAAAGTGATCCTCGTAGGTGAAATGCGCGACCGCGAAACGATGGAAGTTGCTTTGGAAGCTGCCGAGACCGGCCACCTGGTGCTCTCGACCTTGCATACCATCGACGCGCCGAAGACGGTCGAGCGCATCATCGGCGTCTTTCCAAAGAACGAAGAGCAGATCATCCGCACGCGTTTGGCGGCGTCGTTCCGTTACATCGTCTCTCAGCGCTTGCTGCCGCGCGCTGACGGCAGTGGTCGGGTGGCGGCGATTGAGATTCTGAAAGCAACGTCGCGCACGCGCGAGTACGTCGAACGCGGCGAAACCGAAGGTAAGTCGCTGACCGATGCCATGGAGCAGGGCGAGGTCGAAGGAATGCAAACCTTCGACGGCGTGCTGGAAAAAATGGTGCGGGCGGGCGTCGTGACCAAGGATGATGCCTTGATGTACGCTTCGAACGCGGGAAACCTTTTGCTGCGGCTCGGCGAATTTGGCGGC
>DATANL010000731.1:0-9453 GCA_036266295.1 Pyrinomonadaceae bacterium
ACTGCCGCTGGCGCATCGATTCAAGCGAGTCATCGCCGTCGAAGACAACAAGGATGCTGCGCGTTTCGCGCGTCGCAACCTGGCCAACGCTTCGCTAACGAACGCTGAAATCAAAACCGCGGACGTGGCGGCCTGGCTCGATTTGGAGTGCGGCGGCTTGACGCCGCTTTCCCCTCGCACCGCGCGTACGACGTCGATGAAAAAGCGCCGTCAAGCCGGCGCACTCCAAATTGATTTCCTCTTACTCGATCCACCGCGCACCGGCGCCCAGTCGCGCGTGATTGACGGACTTCTGCAAATTAAGCCAAAGCGAATCTGTTACGTATCATGCGATCCGGCGACGCTGGCGCGCGACCTTCGCAAGATAATTGCAGGCGGATATTCGCTTGACTCACTCGCCGCATTTGATATGTTCCCGCAGACTCATCACGTAGAAACCATCGCGCACTTAACCGGATCTTAAAGATTTATGGCCGCTCTCTCGCAGGGTCGGACCTCCAACCAGCCGCTGCTGCTGATCGCAGTGGCAATCGCGAGCGGCATTCTGCTGTCGCACTACTTCAGCAACTCCACACTAGCGGGCATCTCGATAATCGTCGCATTGACTTGCGGCGTCGCTCCCTTTCGGATCTACCAGCGTGTCGTGGCGATGGCGACAGCCGCGCTGGCCCTGTCGTTCTTTTGCACCGGTTACGTGCTGGCCTTTGTTCAAGGGCAACGCGTGGCGCCCGATCGAATCGTGACGATGTTCGAGGAAGGCAGAATCAGTTTGGGCGAACCGCTGGAGGTGACTGGTACGATCAAAGGTGATCGCGAATCTGCGCCGGACGGTTTCTATTTGAATCTTGCGGTCGAAGCAGTCCGTCTGCGCGGTAAAGATCAATCGGCGAGCGGCACCGTGATTTTGCGCGGGCACATTGGCGATTCATCTGCGCGCACAAGCTACGATGATTTGCAGCTTCATCATGGGGCGCGGATTCGCGTGCTGACGGTGCTTGATCGTGATGATGATTATCGAAATCCGGGCGTCATGCCCTTCACGGAATACCTCGAACGAAAAGATTATGACGCGACGGGCGTCATCAAGAGTCCGCTGCTGGTTGAGCGTCTCGATGACGCACCGGTGTTCCTGCCGCTCGCCTGGCTGTACCAGTGGCGAACGTCGCTGGAAAGAAAATTCGATCAGCGTTTTTCGATCGAAACGGCGGGCATACTGGATGCCGTCCTACTCGGCAATCGACACAAGATTTCACGTCAGGTGGCTGATCGGTTTCGCGAAGGCGGAACGTTTCACGTGCTGGTGATCGCCGGATTGCATATCAGCTTTATTGCCGGACTGTTGTTCCTTTTAATGAGGCGACTCACCCGGAATCGGATCGTCCAGTTTGCCGCGGCCGTACTTCTTGTCTTCGGATACTCTGTGGCGGTGGGCGCCGAAGCTCCGGTGATTCGCGCCACGCTGGTTTTCAGTCTGGGAATTTTCGCGCCGTTGGTCTCGCGACGCGCGAACTCTTTGAACATCATTTCGGGCGGCGCAATTGCCCTGCTGGTGTGGCGACCCAGCGATCTCTTCGATCCATCATTTCAGCTGACCTTTCTCTCGGTAATTTCCATCGTGACCCTCGCCGTTCCAATTATGCTGCGGATGCAGCAAGTCGGAGCGTGGAAGCCGACGCACGAAACGCCTTATCCGCCGGCGTGCTCGCGTGGCTTCCGCGTGTTTTCGGAAACATTGTTCTGGAGCGAGCGCGCCTGGAGATCCGAAATGGCGGATTCAAACATTCGCTACCGACTGTTCAAGACACCATGGGCGATTAGATTCGAACGATGGCACGTGCAACGGCCGCTCCGGTTCGCATTGGGCGCCGTCGTCGTGACCACCTCCGTGCAGATCGGAATGCTGCCGCTACTAATTATCTATTTTCATCGAGTCTCATTTGCTTCGCTCGTGCTGAATATTTTTGTCGGAGCGACCATGGCTGTGCTCGCACTTATTGCCTTAGCGGCAACATTGGTCGCGCAGGTTAGTTCCTTCGCCGCCGCCCCACTGATCTGGCTGTCAGAGAAAATCGAATGGCTGATGGTCCACTCGATCGATCCAATCACGCGTTTGGCCTTCGCGTCGTTGCGGCTGCCGCATTACCACGGAAAGGCCGGGCTGGTTTATTCGATGTATTTCATCGTTCTGATTTTCCTGGTGCGGACGCTGGCGCAATGGAATCCGCTGCGATCGCCGGAGCTCGTGAATGCGTCTGCCCGGAGGTCACGCGTCAAGATCGCCCTGGCGCTGTTCGCCATGTTGCTTTGCGTAATCGTTCTTCATCCCTTCAGCTCGCCGCCACCCGACCAAAAGCTGCATGTAGATTTTCTGGACGTTGGTCAGGGAGATTCGGCGCTGGTCACGATGCCTGACGGCGCCACGCTGCTGATTGATGGCGGCGGCAAACCTAATATCGACTGGAATCGGGGCGAGGAAGCAGATGACGAACCTTTCGAGCGCGACACGCGCAGCATCGGCGAACGAGTGGTCTCGGAATTTCTGTGGGCGCGCGGACTCGATCGCGTTGATTACATTCTGCCGACGCATGCGGACGCGGATCATATCGATGGCCTGAATGACGTCGCGCGCAATTTCAAAGTGCGGGGCGCGATTGTAGCGCGCACGCCGGCCGGCGACTCTGAATACGCGCGCTTTGCGCAGACCATGAAAGCTGCGCGCGTGCCTATTGAGAGAATCGGCGCCGGAGATGTCCTGCGGTTTGGAGACGTTGCGGTCGAAGTGTTATGGCCGCCGCCAACCGACGATGCGAACGCGACGTCGCGAAACAACGACGGTGTCGTTTTGAGGATTCGCTATGGCGACCAGTCACTCTTGTTTACCGCCGATATAGAAAAGGAAACCGAAGCGCGGATCGTGAATGCAGGTCTTGATCTGCGGAGCGAAGTCGTGAAGGTGGCGCATCACGGGAGCAGGACCTCTTCAACGCAACCGTTCATCGATTCCACGCGCGCGTCGCTGGCAGTGATTTCCGTCGGCCGTACGTCGATCTTTGGTCATCCCCACAAAGAAGTCGCCGAGCGCTGGCGCGCGAGCGGCGCCACGGTCAGGACCACCGGAGAAAAAGGCACGATCAGCCTGGCTACCGATGGCAAGCAATTGGCGGTGAGTACATTCCTTCCCTAGTGCCAGAGCCACAGGCAAAGAAATATCTGAAAGGTGTCAGAACCGCGCGCCTACGTCTAAGCCGGTGGCTAGTGTTGACACGCGTCAACGACTACAGCACACGATCAATTTCGTCGACGAATTGACCCCCGGCAGTCGGGCCAAACCTGATGGGGTGCAGGGTTGTGAGATCTGGATGAAGGTCGATGGACCGCCGCCAACTGATCCGAGCCAATTAAGCTATCTGGCTACGGACACACGCACTCCATACACGGCGGAATTCGACGGTAGCCAGGCGGGTAAGACCGCCTATTACATGTTGCGTTGGGTGAGCACTCGGAGTGAGGCAGGGCCTTGGAGCCAAACTGTGAGCGCGACGATTACTGGTTAGATCGAAACTTCCGGAGCGGCGGACTTGTATAGAGTTCGCCGCTTGCTTTTGCAGAGAAGAGCACAACTATGGGCGACGATAAACCTAAACCCGATCCGAAGCCGCTTTCGGCTGAATATCACAAAGCTCATAAGCAACTGATGTTGTGGTCAGCGATTCTGTTCATTTGGGAGTCGGTCGGGATCGATTTAGAGAAGGCTTAAGGAGCTGGTGGCAACGCGGGTGCGATTGTTAGCGCGATCAATCATCAGTGCCCAAGGCACGGCTTGGGGACTTTTGCCTGACTCGTCTTCTCCGAATCTGTGATTCTTAGATCGCCGGCGACCAGAAGCTGAGGCGCGACGCGCCCTAATGCAATAGCCCCGACCGTCAGGTCGGGGTAATAGTCAGCACCAAAGAATCGAGGCCCGAAGGGCCGACCTAACATTCATGCCGGTCCTTCAGACCTCTCCGATCATTAATGACATCTGTAACCACGACCTCACGGTCGCGGCTATTTCAGGGCGGCCCTTCGGGCCTCGCAACTCCTCCGCACATGGATCCTTCGGGTCATCCACGAATCGCACAACTGCAGGCCTCACCTCAGCTGCAAAAATCTATTAGGAAGGTTTTGCCCTTTGTAAGACAGCAATCGGCAGATAGTTTTCGAAACGATCCAGAACCGAAGAGTGATTGTCTCGCTTGAAGACCTAAACAAAATCAGGTTCGGCCGGTGTGTACTGTTCGATCGTGGCGCTGCCGAGTTTGTAAGTCTTCAGCACGCCGAGCGGGGGCGCGTAAATGTGGACGGTGACGAGGTCGCGGCCGCTGACGTCGGGATTGCCGAGCTGGTGAATGTCGGGCAATTCTGATCCGGTCAGACCGCCGGTGCGCAGCTCACGATGCGATACGTAGTTGAGTCCGGTGTCCACTTCATAATCGAACATCGTCTCCCAGAGGATGCCCTGCTGCACAAAGACGGCGCCGTGCGAACCGTTGTGATCGTGAATCGGGGTGCGCTGTCCCGGCTACCAGCACAGCACCAGCATCTCGACAAACTCGTTCTTCATCACCCGATGCCGCGAGTAGTTGCCTTCTTTGAAGCCGAGATACGGCTGCACTTCGTCATCGGTGATCGCCGTCCGCTCGACTAATTCATTAAGCTCGGCGAGAGAAGGGATTTCAGTCAGCGACTTTAGTCTGTCGGCAAGTTCGGTGAATGAAAGTTTGGAACCGGGAAAGGATGCTTCCTGGGTTTGCTGAAATTGGGTTGCCACTCGTACTCCTGTCGCTATGGTTTATAAGCTGCCACTGATAATAGAGTCAAGACGGGATCATGATGAAGTAGTGCTGGGTGTCAGTACCGGGAGCGGTAGCGACCGGATCAGGAGGAAGCATGAGAACCCAAGTGGGGCTTCCTGATCCGGTCGCTACCGCTCCCGGTACTGACACGGTAGGCAGCCACCCACGAATCATTTCACCCGGACAGAAGTATGCGCAGATCGCGGACGTTTGTTCCGGTCGGCCCGGTAGTTATCACATCACCCAGCGCCTCGAAAAATGAAAACGCATCGCTGCGCTGCAGGAAATCATTAGCGTCGAGGCCGATGGCCTTGGCGCGCTCGATGGTGGTGCTGTCGATTACGGCCCCGGCCGCGCGACTGTTTCCGTCTACTCCATCAGTACCGGCACAGAGGGCCACGAAATTATCGTCGCTGTTTGCGCTCAACATCGCGAGCCGCAAAGCCGTTTCTAGATTGCGCCCGCCAGTCCCATCGCCCTGCACGCTACAGGCGAACTCGCCGCCGGAGATGAGACAGACTGGCGCGTCGTTCGGGTTTTGCGACCGAAGTTGTCGCAGGCGATTCATAAGTTGCGCGCATCCGTCATCGATTTGCTGATCGGAAATATCGTCCGCCGTCTCAACGATGTAACCACGCGCCTGAGCTGCGGCTGCGGCGACTCGTAAAGCGTCCTGGTTACTCAAAAGGACGAAATGTTTGCGCAGCGAAAGGGAATCGGACGGGAACTCGCGAGCAGTTTCGATGGCGTTAAGGATTTCCGCCGGCAAATGCGATCGCAAACCGTAGCGGTCAACGATCTCGAGAGCGTCGGGCGCGTCTCGGCCGGGCGGTAGCGTCGGGCCTGAGGCGACGTTGTATTCCTCGCCGGTGCGAACGTCCGAAACGATCAGAGTTATTTGATCGCAGTGCGGGGCGCGCGCGGCGAGCTTGCCACCTTTGACGGCTGAGAAGGCGCGACGCACGGAATTAATCTCCGCAATGGAAGCGCCGCAACTGACGAGAGCTTTATGGGCCTGCTGCAAATTGGCCAGAGTCACGTTGGCCGCCGCCGGCCATTCCATCATGGCGGAACCGCCGCCCGAAATCAGGAACAGAACCAGGGCCCGTTCGCGGTTGGCTCTTTGCAGCAACCCGACTGCATCGGCCGCGGCCGAAAGACTTTCGCGGTTGGGCAGCGGATGGCCGCCCACATACCAGGCCCAACGACTCTTCGACAGCCACTCGGCTTGCGCCAGATTGGGTGACGGGCCGGTCAAAACGCCGCCGTTAAGAAATTGACCGAGCGATTGTTCGAGGGCTTCGCTCATCGACAACGCAGCTTTGCCAATTGCGATCGCATAAATCGCTTTCGCGTCAACGGCGATGTCGCACACCGAGAAATGCGAGCCGCTGAGTTGTATAGCGCGCCGCACCGCGTCGTCCGGGGCGACACCGTTGAGGGCCTCGTCAAAGATTTCCCGCGCGGCGATTCGAAGTTGCGACAGATTACTCATTCGACTGTGATCAAGTCTTGCAGCGCGTGAAATCGTTTGTCGCTGATCCCGCGCACGATGATCAAGTGCGCAGGCTTGCGGAACGGGCCGTACTTCTCGCGATGTTCGATTATGCGCGCAGCCAGCCCTTTGCCGATTCCCGGTAAATTTTCCAGTTCATCCGCTGAGGCGGTATTGAGGTTGATTCGCGGCGCGTTTGGCGTTTCGGTTTGCGGTCCGTTTGATATTGCCGCGGCTGAGGCGCCCGGGGTTTGGCGGATTTCGTTGTGGTATGAGCGCCGCGCGCATCCAGCGGCGAGGGAACTCAGCACAATCGTCAGCGTGACATAACAGAAGGCGCTTCGAAGTCTGCGCGTTGTTCCGGCAACACCGTGTTTCACGAATGCAAGTTACTGAAAAGAGAGGGAATGATCAATTGCCGCTCAAGAGTGCATTTCGATGGAAGTGTTGAGCGTAAGAAAGTTGTAACACGGAACTGTGCGATCTTCACAAGGTTTTCCACAGAAGCTGTGGAAGACGATGATTTAGACGAGCGCAGCTTCCTGCTCGTCCCACTCGCCGACTAGTTCATAAGCTTTCTGCAGAACGGGACGAGGGCGCGCGCCGTCGGCTTTGCCGATTAAGCCTTCGCGTTCCATCTGATCGAGCACAGCAGCGGCGCGGCCGTAGCCGATGCGCAAACGGCGTTGCAGGACGGAAGTGGAAGCACGTTTCATGTCGACGCAGATGCGGAGGGCGTCTTCGAAGAGTTCGTCGCGCTCGCCGCCCGAATCTTCCAGGCCCATCGCTTCTTCGTCTGATTGCGTGATGGTTTCGTCGTAGTCCGGCTGCCATTGGGCTTTGACGTGGGCGACGATCTTGTTGATTTCGGTTTCGTCGACGTAGGCGCCGTGCACGCGCAACAGACGGGACGAGCCCGGAGGCAGGAACAGCATGTCGCCGCGTCCCAACAAATGTTCGGCGCCATTCGTGTCGAGAATCGTGCGTGAATCGATCTTCGAAGAGACGCGATAAGACATGCGCGAAGGGAAGTTGGCCTTAATCAATCCGGTGATCACATCAACCGAGGGACGCTGCGTGGCCAGCACCAGGTGAATGCCCACGGCGCGGGCCATCTGCGCCAGACGCGTGATCGAATCTTCGACTTCGTGACCGGAAGTCATCATCAAGTCGGCGAGTTCGTCGATGATGATGACGATGTAAGGCATGCGCGTCCACGGCTCGCCGTTCTCGTCGAAATCTTTGACGGCGTTGCGACGCTCGCGCTCAGCGTTGTAGCCGTCGATATTGCGGACGCCCCAACCGGCCAGTTCTTTGTAGCGCCGCTCCATCTCGCCCACCGCCCAACGCAACGCGCGCGCGGCCGGTTTCGGATCGACGATGATCGGAGTGGCGAGATGCGGAATGTCTTCGTAAAGACCGAGTTCCAGCCGCTTCGGATCGATCAGAATCAATTTCACTTCGTCGGGGCGGGCCCGATAAAGAATCGAAACGAGCAGGGAATTAACGCCTACGGATTTACCGGCGCCCGTCGTTCCGGCGATCAAAAGGTGCGGCATCTTGGTCAGGTCGTTAATGTAATTCAACCCGTCGATCGTCTTGCCAATCGCGATGGTTAGTTTTGAAGGCGACTCTTTGAATGCCCTTGATTCGATCACTTCGCGCAGGAAAATTGTTTCGCGTCTCGGGTTGGGAACTTCGATGCCGACGTGTGGTTTGCCGGGCATGCGATCGATGCGAATTGATTCGGCCTTTAGCGCGAGACACAGATCGTCGACCAGACCGGTCACGCGCGAATACTTCACGCCGGGATCTGGTTTGAATTCATAAGTCGTAACCACAGGGCCGGGACAGATGAATTTGATTTGGCCAGTGACGTTGAACTCGCGGCATTTTTCCGCCAGCTTCGTCGCCATCTGGAGCAATTCGTCGTCGGCTTGTTCGCGCCGCATCTGCGGCTCATTCAGCAAATTGACGGAAGGCAATTGGTAATCCGTCGCGGCCGTCTTGGCGCCTACCTTGCGCCGGCCATCGAAATCCAACTGGCCGTTCGCCGGAGTTTCAGTCTTACGTTTGACCGCGGCTTCGCGCACCATGTCCTGGATGACGGCGGATTCAGCGACCTCGGTCTTGCCGCGGGTGGCCAAACCGCGCTTCGTGGGCGCGGTGGCTGCGCCGGCTGCAGCGGACATCGTCTTGGGCGGCGCGGTCGTCGCTCCCGTGAACGACGCGAAAGCCTGATCGAGTTCTTCGTTATTCGAGCGGATCTCGGTCGTGGCCTCGGCCTTGGCATCAACGACAGCGATTTCACCACCCGTCTTCGCTTGTAGTTTCAAGGCGCGCCATTCCGCACGCCGTTCGCGCCGGGCCAATCGCCACAGACGAAATCGTTCGGGAATTGCGCGTAGGGCGAGGAGTCGAACGCTGATTGTCGAGGCGAAATTTTCGTAGAAGTTTGTGAACGAAAAATTTGTCGCCAGCAAGAGGCCGGTGGCGGCAACTGCGGCCAACAGAATGGTGGCCCCGACCGTGTTCAGACCGCTTACCAGCGCGCGGGCAATCAGTGCTCCGACGAGTCCGCCGGCGTTGAAGCTGCCATCGAAGAAAGGTTTGATGTTGGCGAGCGAAAGCAACGCCGCAGATGCCAGGACCAACATCAAAAGTCCTGACAGCCTGGAGATGGGCGCATTGATCCGGCGCGAACGAAAGCGACGCCATGCCGCGGCGATAATCAAAAACGGAAGCAGGTAACCAGCCAGGCCAATTGCCTGGAACAGCGCGGCGGCGACATTCGCGCCCACCACGCCGACCCAATTACGCGCGGCCGTTTCGCCGGCGGCATTCCACGAAGGGTCATTCGGATTGTACGAAGCGAGGCAAAGCCCCAACAGCAGCGCCAGCGCCACCAGACCGATGGCGATGATTTCGTTGATGCGGGTGTTACGCTCCGTCGATTCCAGTTCGATGTCTTGTTGAATTGCCGCCATAAGAATTTAGTGAGCAGTGAGCTGTGAGCTGTGAGCAGTAGGATTTGAGTTCAGACAGGTCATTCTCTTAACTCATCACCCATTACTCATGACTCATCACTTCTTGATTACGCCGCGCGGCGTAATAACAGATACT
>DATANL010000732.1:0-3090 GCA_036266295.1 Pyrinomonadaceae bacterium
CCCGCCAAACCGGAGCGCGTTGGCTCTTAAATTCGCTGGTCTCTCTGGAAAATGTGGAGCCGCAAGATTTACGTCATCGCGAAATTGCTGCGCGCATGCTGGCAGAGCAAAAGGAGGGTAGGCCCGTGCATGAATGGGAAATCATGTCACCGCGTGAAGATGTCGATTGGAGTTCGAGTTACCAAACCGTCGGCCAGTTCATGTCAACCGATCTGTTCACCGTGCGCGCCGACGATCTGGTAGATCTGGCCGCCAGCGTCATGGACTGGCGTCACGTGCGTCATGTTCCGGTCGAAGACGATCAAGGCAGGCTCATTGGTTTGGTAACTCATCGTGACCTTTTGCATTTGGTCAGTCGCGGCCGTCAAGCGGGAGAAAACAAACCACTGACCGTCGGTGACATCATGAAAACCGACCCGCTGAGCGTGTCATCAACGACGCCGACGCTCGAGGCCCTGGACATCATGCAAAGCCATCGCGTCGGTTCGCTGCCGGTCGTCGATGACGGACAGCTGGTTGGCATTCTCACATCTTTTGATTTCCTAAATGGGGCGGCGCGAATCTTCCGCAAGCACCTGGGGCGTTCGATCCCAGCAGTTGCAAACGCCAAGGCGAGAGCCACGAGCGCCTGATTCGGTACGCAACGCGTGGAGCGCTGACATCCTCGAAACAAAAACCTTCAGATTCGTTTAGAGAGCGGACTCGTCCGCCCGCCGGCCGCACAAGTGCGGCCTCTAAACGAACGAATCGCCGTTTTATTTAGCAGCCGCGTCGGGCGCTGTACGCGTCCGCGGGTGACACTCGACGCATTGAAACATCGAAATATCACCGAGGTTGATCGGGTGCACGAACCGTTTATTGGGTTGGTGACAGAAGTCGCACTTGTGCTTGTCGCCCTGCGCGCCGAGATCTACGGGATGGACGAACGGGCCAGTCTTCACATTCTTTTCCGGCGCCGCGACTGAATCATAAATCATCGTGTGACAGACGTTGCAGTTGTTCGTGATCACTTTGCCGTCTTTGCTGACGTGGTCGCCGTCGTGACAGCGGAAGCAGCCGTTGAAATAGAGATGCCCGATGTTGTTCGGGTGCGTCTGCCAATCGGTCTTCATCTCAGGAAAGAAATAAGTCTGATAAATGCGCTGCACTTCCTTGACTGCGGTATCGATTGCCTGACGCTTCTGGCCGTAAAGGTCCGCGTAATTAACTCGATAAAAATCATTCAGCGACGAAGCGATCGCGCTCACCGCTTCCTCAGTAGTGTTGTAGGGCCTGGTCAATACTTCCACCGACTGTTTCTTCAGATAAGGCAGCGAAGGATCTAAACGACCGGCGTCAAATCCCTGGTCGACTGCGACATCAGGCGGCAGGTAATTATGCGCGGGCCGGTTGTGGCAATCGATGCAATCCATTCTGCGACGGTTGCCGTTGGCGATCTGATCGGGCGTCAGCGGACGATTGCGATCGAAGTACTCGGTGACGTGTCCCTCGCGATCTTTGATCTGCACCCAGGGAATCACCTGCCGCCGATCGTCAATCGAGACGTATGTGATCTCGTTGGCGATATTCATGTGCCAGTGAATTCCCTTCACTAATCCCGCCGCCGGACTGCCGCCGCCGACGTTAATCAACATGCGCCGCTGACGCAGAGTGTTCTGCTCGTCATAGCCGTAGCGATCGAAAACCTTCAGCTGCGCGCCAAAAAACTTTTCCGGCCAATGACACTGTTCACACGTTCCCTGAGCCGGGCGCAGGTTGTGCACGGGCGAGCTAATGGGCCGTGAATACTTATTAAAAGTCACCGAGTACAGTTGATATGCGCCGGAAATCTTTGACTTGACGTACCAGCTCGCGCCCGGTCCAACGTGGCAGCCGACACAACCGACGCGTGCGTGCGCGCCGGCTTTATAAGCGGTGAACTCCGGCTTCATGACGGTGTGACAAGTTTCGCCGCAGAAGTTCACCGACTCGGTATATTCGTACCCGCGATAGCTGCCGAACGCGCTCGCCGACACAAACAGGAACGTAATCAGCAGAAAAATAAAAAAGGCCTTTCGCGATCTTGAATCGTTCAAGTCCAGCGTGGGATAAGCGGGCTGCTCCCCCGGAGCCGCGCGGTGGCGACGACGGCGCTCGATTATCCTGCCGGCGATAACGACCGCCAAACCGAAGAGGAAAATTGACGGCAGGATCATGTATGTGAGAATCCCAATGTAAGGGTTCTCCTGGCTCGAGGTAATCTCGATTAGGAACAGCAGGCAGATGCTGACAAAGCTGGCGATGCCGATCGCGCCGCCGACCATGCTTATGTAATTACGGAAAAGACTTGGTGCTTTGGGTGAAAGCGGCTCGACTGCGCCGGGTGTGGAGGGCGGCCGGCTCAGGTGAATCGATTGTTTGTCCATGTCAGCTAACGGAGGCCTCGGTTTCTTCGGGCTGGGGGCCGCTCGCTTCCGCTTGGCACTGCGCGTTCATCTGCTCGAACGCCAACTCATGTTCTTCCCGATAAAGCTCTTCGGACACTCGTCCGTCTATGACCGCGAAGTTTACCGGATAAACGTCAGGATCGAAAATGACGTGATAGAAGTGCCACACGATAATCGCGAGCGTCGCGAGGACTGCTTCATAAAAGTGGATGGCCAGGGCAATGTCGATCCACCAGCGCGCCAGGAAGCTGAAGAAGCCAATCTTGAACCAGATCATCAGACCAGTGAGGCCCATGATGAAGGTGCCCCAGATGACGGCCCAGTATTCCGCCTTCTCGGCATAACCAAACCGCGCGATTTTTGGCTTCGACTTTTTCAGGCCAAGGTAATAACCGAAATTGCCGATGACGTCACGCACGTCCTTCAGTCTGGGCAGCATGTCCCGCACCCAACGCCGGCCGTCCTTTGACAGTGCCAGGTACAGCAAGTGATAGACGCCGACAACGAGCATGATGACGGCCGCCGAGCGATGAAGGACGCGCCGCAGATACTCATTCGATCCGAGCAGCCACGACAGCAACGAATCAGGATATTGCAGCGCAAAGCCGGTGAGCACGAGCACGATGAAACTGGTAAGCAGGAGCCAGTGCTGCACTCGCTGGTT
>DATANL010000733.1:0-3657 GCA_036266295.1 Pyrinomonadaceae bacterium
ACGTCACGAAACATCCGAAAGCAAGTTTCACCTCCACAAAGATCGAGCCGAACGCGACGAATGGCGCGACGCATACGATCACCGGTAACTTTGATTTTCACGGAATCAAGAAGTCGATCAGTTTTCCGGCCACCATTCAAGTGACGCCGACCAGCGTTTCAGTCAACGCTGACTTTGGGATTAATCGAAAAGATTTTGGTCTGACGTATCCGGGCAAAGCCGACGATCTCATCAAGGATGGCGTCAACATCAAACTCAATTTGAATGTGCCGCGAAAGCCTTAACACTTGCCGATGCTCGACGAAGCCGTAACTCATTATCACGAACTCCTTACGGATCAGCAGCTCGCGCAACAGTCGCTCACGTTGCTCGACGAAGAGTTCGATCGCGCGAAATTGATCTTCGGCGGCCGGCGTCTGTCGCCGTACCTGCGGCCGCACTTCGTCACAGAAGACGACTTTGCGCGGGTGGTGCGCATCTGTGAAACCGTCTGGAGCGCAATTGAAAAAGTTAAGGACGCGGCGGTCGCCGATGAATCGTTGTTGGACGAATTGGGACTGACTCCGATCGAGCGGGAGCTCGCGAAAATCGATCCGGGTTATCGTTTCGTCTCTCCCACGGCGCGGCTGGATTCTTTTCTCACCGATCAGGCTTACAGCTTTGTTGAATTGAACGGCGAGAGTCCGGCGGGCATTGCTTACGCCGATGCGGCTTTCGAAATTTTTGAACAACTTCCGGTCATGCAGCGATTCAAAGAGCGTTACAACGTTCGCCGGTTTCATGGCCGGCCGTTGATGCTCAAGGTTTTGATCGACTGTTACGAAGAATTTCTCGGTCGCCAGTCGGAACGCGCGCCGCACATCGCCATCGTCGATCTCAAGGACCGGCCGACGCAGAAAGAGTTTGAGCTGTTCCGCGAATACTTCGAATCGCAGGGCTACCCGTCGGTCATCGCCTCACCGGACGAGCTCGAATTCACCGACGGTCGTTTGCGTCTTCGCGATTTCGAGATCGATATCGTTTACAAACGGCTGCTGGTCAACGAATACCTGCCCATCGTCGAGGAACAGCCGGCGTTGCTCGATGCTTATCGCGCCCGCGCGGTCTGCATGGTCAACGGATTTCGCTCGAAGATAATTCACAAGAAAGCTCTGTTCGCCGTCCTCACGGACGCGCGCTACAAGACGCTCTTTACTTCAGACGAACAGCAGATGATTAAAGCGCACGTGCCGTGGACGCGCGGCGTGCGTGCGGGCAAGAGCGATTATTTCGGTAAGGAGATCGATCTGCTTGAATTCATCGGCGAGCATCGCGATCGGCTCGTGCTCAAGCCCAACGATGACTACGGTGGTCACGGAATTTACATCGGTTGGAACGATGAAATTGGCTGGGACGAAGCAATTCACAACGCTCTGGCGGACGGAGATTACCTGGTGCAGGAGCGTGTGCCGACCGCGCGCGAAACATTTCCGGCGCTGACGCCCGACGATACCATCCAATTTGTCGAGCAGTTAGTCGATCTCGATCCATTGCTCTTCAACGGTAAGGTCGGCGCGGCCTTCACGCGGCTTTCGTCGAATGAACTCGCCAACGTCACTGCCGGCGGCGGGATGGTGCCGACGTTTGTGATTCAGAAGAAATAGTCAGAACCGCGAGCGGTAGCGACCGGGTCCGGCGAGAACGCCAACAAAGACATTGAAAATTGAAAATTGAAAACTGCAAATTTCAAATTGACGGCTCGCGCGCTCTCAATTTGCACTTTTCATTTTGCACTTTTCAATTTTCAATTCCGTCGCCCGATACCAACCCTGTAACGTAGCTTCATGATCTGGTCGCTATCCCGATGAATTGGGATACCGACCCGAACACGTTGACACACGAACCCTCGGGCGCTATCGTGTGATCCCGTGATTCACACGGGTCCCCAATCCCAACCAAAGTCAGTCGCCGTAATCCCCGCTCGTTACAGTTCGACCCGTCTTCCGGGAAAACCTTTACTCGAAATCGCCGGCCAGCCGCTGATCGTGTGGGTCGCGCAAAGGGCCCGCGCCGCGTCAACTATTTCGCGCACCATCGTCGCCACTGATGACACGCGCATTGCCGACGCGGTTGCGGCTGCCGGGTTCGATGTGATGATGACCCGCGCGGATCATAAGACCGGCACTGATCGCATCGCCGAGGTCGCCCACAATTTGCGCGCGGACATAATCGTGAACGTGCAAGGTGATGAGCCTTTGATCGATCCCGCCACGATCGATCTAGTCGCCAACGCTCTCGCCGAGGATGAAACCGCGCAAATGGCTACGACCTTTGAGTCGATTGAAGATCCTGCGGATGTTTTGAATCCCTCGGTGGTTAAAGTCGCGTTTGATAAAGACGGATACGCGACCGACTTTTCGCGCAATCCGATTCCGTTTCCTAATCAGGCCGTCGAGAAATTCGGCTCGATGGAAGCAGCGCTGCGGCAAGAGCCGGCGCTGCTTTCTAGTTTTAAGAAACACACGGGTTTGTACGCATATCGTCGGGCCTTTCTGCTCGAGTTCACCCGTTGGCCGCAATCAGAACGCGAGAGTAAAGAGTCACTGGAACAACTTCGCGCCCTCGACCGCGGCGTTAAAATCAAAGTTGTCGAAGCTGCGTCGGCATCAATCGGCGTAGACACCATGGAAGACCTGGAACGCGTACGCGCGATCATTGAGCGTCGGGAGACAGCGAGCGGGGCAGTAGCCCGACCGTAAGGAAGGGCGTTGAATTCTTTCCGGAAGAGTCGACGCCGCGAACAGAATGCATGCTAGTGAATGGATCGGGTTGGGGGTCATCGCGCTCGTGATAATTGGCGGGGTGCTCTTGCTCAACCAAATCACGAAACCTTATGACGTGAAGGACGAAGAAGAGTTTCAGCGACGCAAGCAGATGGGTGCCCGCACGGCTGGCGTGAGGGGCTTGGAGATGATTCTGGATCCGGCCGCGAAAAAGTCGGTCGAGATTCGGCAGGATTTGCAACGCGGAATCTACGACGACGAGGAAGAGCCCGACGACCCGCCGGAAGCGGGATCGAACCAGGGAACAAGACAGGGGGAGAAGGAGAATGGGTAAAGGGGAACTCTCGAAAGACATTTCCCCGTTTACCCTTTACCCGCTTCCCACATTTCACGGAGTGAAATCTCATGCCTAAATACATCTTCGTAACCGGTGGCGTAGTTTCGAGCCTCGGCAAAGGCCTGGCCGCATCTTCGATCGGCGCTCTGCTGGAAGCCCGCGGGCTGCACGTGACGCTCATCAAACTCGACCCGTACCTCAACGTCGATCCCGGAACGATGTCGCCGTTCCAACATGGCGAAGTCTTTGTCACCGATGACGGCGCCGAGACCGATCTCGACCTGGGCCATTACGAGCGCTTCACACACGCGCACCTTTCGCAGGCGAACAACTGGACCTCAGGCCGCATTTATCTCAACGTTATCGAGAAAGAACGACGCGGCGATTATCTCGGCAAGACCATCCAGGTCATTCCGCACGTCACCAACGAAATCAAAGAAGCCGTCCGCAAGGTCACCGCCAACGGCGAAGCCGACGTGGTGATCGTGGAAATCGGCGGCACGGTCGGCGACATCGAATCGCTGCCGTTCCTCGAAGCCATCCGCCAGATGGGCAACG
>DATANL010000734.1:0-2669 GCA_036266295.1 Pyrinomonadaceae bacterium
TTACCTTTAGATTCATAGATGCGAAACCAAGGATCCTTCTGGAGTTGCAGAACACAACTGAGCAGGGGTTTAGGTCGATCGAAATTCTAACGATCTTTTTGAAAGATCAAGAAGCGGCAGACGGTGTTCCTTTTCAGGCCCACCTACGCTTCGACGCTATAAAGTCCATCGGCCCAAAAGGCAGCGCGGTCGTGTCTCACCGAACCTGGATCAATGGAAAGCCGACCAACGACGAGCGCGATCAGATGATCCGGCTCAAAGGCATAAACGGCGAAGCGAATCCCTATGTGTTGGATCTTTCATGGAAAGATGAGCAGGGCAAAGCGCACTTTCAAAGGGTACCAATCGGCCGGTGAATCGCGCCTGGACCGAGAGCGATCGCAAAGAGTAGTGAATTATTCAACTTGAGGAGATAAATAAATGCTTTGGACAATCCTGGTGATATTGGTGATCTTGTGGTTACTCGGTTTCATCGGTCACTTCGGTGGCAATCTGATTCATATCTTAATTGTGGTGGCAGTGATCATCTTGATTTACAACCTGGTCTCTGGACGCCGTTGATTTCTGCGTCACGAAAGTACGCAGCAGTTCTTTAGTAATTAGCCATTCGACATCAGAGAGGTTTCAGACCTTCTTGTGCCGTTGGTTGTCTTGCACAACTCAATCGAAACAAGGAGCAAACCCCATGTCGAAAACCAGCGCACTTCGCGCACCGCCCCACAACCGCCTGCTCGCTGCCCTGCCCAGGAGTGAATATCAACAGCTACTACCCGACCTCGAACCGTTTCCTTTGATCTTCGGCGAATTGATCTACCGGCCCGGGACGGTGGTGCGTCACGTTTATTTTCCCACCAGCGGAATTGTCTCTCTGCTCGCCGATGTTGATGACGGCGGCAGCCTCGAAGTGGGGATCGTTGGTCGCGAAGGCATGGCCGGCATGTCTGTTTTCATGGGAGTCAAAACCTCACCCAATCGGGTTCTGGTCCAGGGTGCGGGCTCTGCCTTGAGAATGAAAGCGGCCACGCTGCAAAGGCTCACTGACAACGACGGTTCCCTGTCGCGATTATTGCGACGTTACTCCTATTCATTGTGGGTACAGCTTTCTCAATCTTCTGTCTGTAACTTGTTTCATCCGATTGACGCTCGCCTGGCGCGTTGGCTATTGATGACTCGCGACCGAATGGAAGCGAACGAGTTTCTAATTACCCAGGAATTCCTATCCAGCATGTTGGGAGTCCGACGCGAAGGCGTGAATAAAGCCGCCGGCAAACTACAACAACGAGGCTTGATCAGTTACACGCGTGGAACGCTCATAATTCTCAAACCCGCGGATCTCACAGCCGTGGCGTGTAAGTGTTATCGAATAATCAAAAAGGAATATGACAGCGCGCTCAAGACGTAGCCCGTCCCAAGCCCTTCGGCGCTAACGACCAATACCGGCTGCGTGGCTGTGCGAAGTCCTGGTGTTGTTGCATCTTGGAATTCGCTACTGAGTGAACGCCGAAAGGCGCCGCTGAAGTTGGAACCTCAAAAAGGTTTGTCGGGGCTGTGTGCGTCAACGCACACATATGGTATAGTGTCCCCGTAAGCCTGCTTGACACCAGGATCGAGTTTTCCGACTCCTCCTCTTGCCAACCCGTTGCGCAATCCAGCGCAAGTTGAACGGCTAATTGTTTTCTTCGGACGCCAGAGATCGGTTATGAAAATTCTGCTCTATAACCCCGACAACGGGGTGACGCGCAACTTTATGCCGCACCTCTGGATGTTCCTTTTGCAAGCAATTACCCCTCCCGGTCACGAAGTAATCCTGATCGATGCTAACGCGCGCGCGATGAGGGATGACGAGCTCGTGCAGTTTGTACGGGACCAGGACATCGAACTCGTCGGGATCGGCGCCATGACCAGAATGGCCGAGAAGGCCTATCGCGTCGCCGATGCCGTTCGCGCCGCCGGTGTGCCGGTAGTGATGGGCGGACCGCACGTGACTGAGGTCCCGGGCGAAGCGCTGGGCCGCGACGGAGGACCGCGCCATGTTGATGCGATCGCCCTCGGCGAAGCGGATGAAACGTGGCCCAGAATCGTTGAGGATGCCGCCCGCGGCGAACTCAAAGAGATTTACGAGCCTCTCGACGAAACAGGCAAGGAACGCAAGCCGAGTCTCCAACCCTATCCCGCCATCCCCTGGGAATCACTCGATCTCGATCAGTTCGATTTCTTTCCGCGCATGTTGCGGCCGTTGTTATCACGCATCGGCCCGCGCTGGCGGACATTTCGCATAATTCCAATCGAGTCGGGGCGCGGCTGTCCTTACGGTTGCGAGTTCTGTACGGTCACCGGGTTTTTCGGTGATTCAATTCGCTTCCGCAGCAACCAAAGTATTGTTGACGAACTCCTGAGTTTGAAAGCTCGGGCGAAGAAAGAAAGCGGCTTCGTCACAGTGTTTTTCGTCGACGATAACTTTGCGATCAGTATCAAACGCACGAAATCACTTTTGCGCGACATCATCGATGCGGGAGCGCAGGTCCCCTGGACTGCTCAGATCAGCGCGAATCTTTTGCGAGATGAAGAATTGGTCGAACTGATTGCTCAGTCAGGTGGCCGAATGATCTTCATCGGCATGGAGTCAATCGATCCGGTTAATCTTGCGGACGTTAAGAAGGGTTTCAATA
>DATANL010000735.1:0-3300 GCA_036266295.1 Pyrinomonadaceae bacterium
CGGCATTTTGATATCCTTCGATCCGCGCCGCCGGACTTCCGTTACGCTTTAACTGGTCCGAGACTTCATCTGCGATAGCCTGAACCTGTCGACGGTTGGCGCCGGTGGCAATCACGAAGAAGTCCGTGAAGCTCGAAATGCCGCGCAGATCCAGGACGGTCAAATCAATGGCTTTCTTTTCCGCGGCGGCATTAATCGCTCGTCGAACCCGATCATCGAATTCCGACAACTCGATGCTGCCGGCGCTGACACGCGTGCCGACTGCGGCCGCCTGCACTTCCGGACTTAACGACTTCTCTTTCAGTTTCTGGCTCATCAATTTTTGTACAACCCGTGCTTTTCGATATAAGCCGCCACTGACAGCGGCACGCTCGTTTTTAATTTCGCAAAATCGCCGGCGCGGACAGTCGCGCGAATTTCAGTGGCCGCCACGTCGACCATGGCCACGTCCGTCATGAACACGCGGGGCTTCGTCTCATTCGCTGTCTGTTCGGCGATGGCCCGCCGCTCCTGGCCACGCACATCGACGAAGGTCTCTACCTGAGATTCGACCACATATCCAGGTCGCGTAACGACGATCAGATCGCACATCGCGATCAACCGGCGCCACTCGTGCCAAGTGGTTATCTCAGACCAGGAATCCGCGCCGATGATAAAAAACAATCTTTGTGTCTCGACTTGCATCCGCTCAACCGTATCAACGGCGTACGGCCGATCCGGCGCATCCAGCTCGATTGTCGAAACAAGCAATCGCTGATCCGCTTCGGTCGCCAGCGCGACCATCGCGAACCGATGAAACGCAGACGTTATGTTTGCGTTTCGCTTGTGCGGCGGCACGCAGGCCGGCACGAAAATCACTTCATCCAATTCAAAGAGCTCCAGGACACGCCGTGCAACTTCCAGATGTCCGTTGTGTACCGGATCGAAAGTGCCGCCGTAGATGCCAACACGCCGCAGGCCCATCGCATTCTCAGGCGCGGGAACCGGCGCGCACATCGTCGCTCACCAGCGGCAATTTATGAGTTCGGTGCAGCTCAACGTCGTTTCCCAACGCGCGCACCAACTGCTTGACGCCCTCGCCGGTGACCGAAGAGACCGCAAAAAAGTCCCGGCCGTCTGCTTGCGCGCGCGCACGCAAGACCTCAACTCGTTCCGGTTCATCGAGCGCATCGATCTTGGTCGCCACCACTATCTGCCGGCGCTCAGCAAGTTCCGGATTGTAAGCCGCCAACTCGCGATTGATCACTTCGTAATCGTTTATCGGGTCACGCCCGGAGGACGACACATCGACCAGATGCAACAGCAGAGTCGTTCTTTCGACATGCCGCAAAAAGCGATCGCCCAGGCCATGACCTTCATGCGCGCCTTCAATCAATCCGGGAATGTCGGCGATCACGAACGTGTTGAAATCGCCGAGATCGACCACGCCCAAATGCGGTTCCAGTGTCGTGAACGGATAATCAGCAATCTTCGGCTTCGCCGCCGACACCGTGGAAATGAACGTCGACTTGCCGGCGTTCGGGAAACCCACCAGCCCCACGTCAGCCAGCAGCTTCAGTTCAAGCTGCAACTCGCCTTCTTCGCCGTCGCTGCCTTCCTGATGATAACGAGGCGCACGATTCGTCGAAGTCGCAAAGTGCGCGTTGCCAAATCCGCCGCGGCCGCCCTTCGCCGCCCTCCACCGCAGACCGTCTTCGGCAAAGTCAAACAGCAACTCGCTCGTGACCGCATCGAAGACTTGAGTTCCAATCGGCACGCGGACAACGACATCATTGCCTTCTTTTCCCGATCGGTTGCTGCCTTCACCGTGCATGCCGCGCCCCGCGACGTGCAGAGGGTTGTAGCGCAAGTGCAAAAGTGTATTCACTCCTTCATCCGAGACCAGCCACACATCTCCACCGCGACCGCCGTCACCACCGGACGGTCCACCGCGGGGGACGAACTTTTCGCGGCGAAAGGCAGTCACGCCGTTTCCGCCGTGACCTCCGACTACGCGAATTTTTGTGCGATCGATGAACACCGCTAAATTTCAAATTCCAGATTCAAGACCGCCAAATAAAAATGCGCGCCCCGCTGAATCGCCTTCGGCGCGGGCGTCGCATTCACTTGAGCAAAACTCTCGAACAATTCTTCTAGGATGAAGCAGCAGCTGTCTCAGCGTAGACGCTGATGAATTTTCCCGCTCGTCCCTTGTCTTCGAACTTCACGACGCCGTCAATCAACGAAAACAACGTATCGTCTTTGCCGCGGCCGACGTTGCTGCCCGGTTTCCACTTCGTGCCGCGCTGGCGCGCCAGAATATTGCCGCCCAGCACACGTTCGCCGCCGTATTTTTTTAATCCCAGGCGCTGCGAGTTTGAATCCCGGCCGTTGCGCGATGAACCTACACCTTTTTTATGAGCCATGACTTAAATCCTACCCAATCGAATCGATCTTCAGCGTCGTATACCCCTGCCGGTGACCCTTCGTGCGCTTGTATTGCTTACGGCGCTTTTTCTTGAACACGACGATTTTCACGTCGCGCCCGTGGTCCACCACCGTGGCCGTCACTTTCGCGCCATCAACCAACGGCGCGCCCACCTTCTCGGCGTTGGCCAAAACGTCCAACTCGACTGAAGCGCCGACTTCACTCGTGAGCGACGGCACCCGCACGTGGGCGCCCTTTTCGACGCGAAACTGTTTGCCGCCGGTTTTGATAATTGCAAATGACATTTCGTTACACCCTGTAGGTGAGCCCAACTCACCACTGAAAAGTCGATTATTATAATTGGCCGCAGACAGGCTCGTCAAAGCCGTAGACGGCTTCTAGGCCGTTTGTTCCCTGACTTTGTTCTGCGGCAGAAATTCTTCCATAAAACGCGTGGAAAAGTTCCCTTCCTGAAAATCAGGGTTGTCCATGATTTTCAGATGCAAAGGGATCGTCGTCTTGATTCCCTCCACGACCATGGCATCAAGCGCGCGTCGCATGCGCGCAATCGCCAACTCGCGCGTCCGCGCGTGCACGATCACTTTGGCGATCATCGAATCGTAGAACGGCGGCACTTTGTATCCCGGATAGACGTAAGTGTCGACGCGCACACCCGGCCCGCCCGGCAGATTGAACGTCGTGATGGTCCCCGGTGAAGGGGTAAACGTGTCCGGACTCTCGGCATTGATACGACACTCGATGGCGTGGCCCACCATGATCACGTCGTCCTGGCCGAAGCCGAGCGGCTCACCCTCCGCCACCCGAATCTGACTGCGCACGATGTCGGTGAGCGTAACCATCTCGGTGACCGGATGCTCGACTTGAATGCGCGT
>DATANL010000736.1:0-3135 GCA_036266295.1 Pyrinomonadaceae bacterium
TACCACGACCGCGGCGCGCGCTGCGCCGGGCACACCCCGACGTGACAGGGCGAGCCGCGTCAAATTGTTGGGTTTATTACGTTCAGTGCACGCCGGCTGCGGCGGCACGCACACGGCCCA
Source organism: Pyrinomonadaceae bacterium (assembly GCA_036266295.1). Classification (GTDB taxonomy): domain Bacteria; phylum Acidobacteriota; class Blastocatellia; order Pyrinomonadales; family Pyrinomonadaceae; genus UBA11740. Next base: position 121 of record DATANL010000736.1, read on the forward strand.
GGGGCCGCGAGTCGTGACGGGAGCACGCCTTGGTCAGCGCGTCGTCGACCCGGGGTTCGATATTGCATTCGGGCTGGCGACATACTGCGGCGAGTTCCGAAACGACCAGATAGCGGGAGCGCTCTAACATCCGCTGTTCGCGAAAAGACAGCGGTTTCATCTGGTTGAGATAGCTGAGATGTTTCAGCACCTCGGCGACTTCAAAGATATTTCCGCTGCGCATCTTGTCGGAAAAGTCTTTGAACCGATCCTTCCAATCATTCGGGGGCGTGGCGAAGTCGCTCGAAAGAGTCTTGAAGAGCGTGTCGCACTCACTCGAAGTGATGGGCCGTCGCAGGCCCACTTCACTGGCGTTGGAAACGGGAACGAGAACCAGGGAATTTGTCGCTGCAAGCCGAAGCGTATAAAACGGCAGCGCTACCGCGCCGATTTGCTTCTGCTCAATTTGTTCGATTGTGCCGATACCATGATTAGGGTAAACGACTTTCTGGCCGACCTTGAAGCCCACCTTTACACCTCCGACAGTTGTTACGAACATCTGACTAGTCGCATCGTGCGGCTGGTTGTTGAAAAAGCTATCAAACGAGAGTGGTGAATCGGGTAATACTCTTGAACGGTGATTCGAGAATAGCAAGGTGCCTACGGGGCGTCAAGCTTTAGAGTGGGCCGGCCATTCGCAGCAATCGATGGGCCAGAACATTTGAGATCTGATATTTGAGATTTGGCATTTGATATTTTGCGCCTCGGGGTTCGTCAACGTCATCAGCTTCGCCAAATGTCCAAAGGCAAAAATGGCGAATATCAAATCTGAAATCTCAAATATCCAATCTCAAATATCAAATAATTTTTTACCCCCCGTAGCTTTCATCCTGCTCAATCTTTGAAAGCACCCAGTCAAATTCTCCGGAGGTAATCTTTCCGTTGCAGTATTCGCAGATGCCGGTGGCACTCACTTTCAAGGGCGCGCCGCAATTCGGACAATTAAGATCGGCGCGCGCCGGCGCAGGCTTCGCTTTGCTGTAGCGCACAAAAGTCCAGTACTCGCTCCACTGCCGCAGCTTCTTATTCGACCCGGCGACGACCTTCTCGTTCTGGTCGACGGTGTAGTCGTAACCCTGCGCGAAGATTCGCAGAGTGATCGAGTTGTAGAAAGTATCGACCTTGATCTTCACCGGCTGCATGGCCGTGATTTGACATTGATCGAGCGCATTCCTCAGGCCCTGCCGCCGGTAAGCGTCGATCCAGTAGCGATGCATTTGGAAGATGTTGTCGGTTTCGAAAGGCCGCGCCTTTTCCCATTGCAGGGTTGACCAGGCCGACTGCAACTCGTTGAAGATCATGCGCGCGCGTGCCTGGAATTCGGCCCACGAAAACTCCGGATTGTTCTGCTCGAAGGCCGCTCGCACCGCAGGGAAATTCGGCTGCGTCACCGTCGGATAATCCGTTCCTACTTCCGGCACGTTGCCGGTAAGCAACGGTCCACGGGCTTCGCGGCTCAAGGTGTTAATCGCGCCGACGTACCACTGAAACTCGCCGCTGGTAATCTTCGTCCCGCAGAACGCGCACGCGCCGTTGGTGTCTTTCTGGAGCGGCGCGCCGCAGCGGGGGCAATGCAGGGCCGTCGCCTGTTCGGGAGTTGGCGACAGCACATCGCGTTTACGCTCCAGGCGCCAGCGTTCGCGCACGTAATAAGTCATCTGCTGCCCATTGACGACTTCCGTGTAGTTCGTCTCAAACTCGATCGTGATCCAAACGATCGGCGTATCGACGCCACGGACCTCTGTCACCTGCATTGCGCCGACGATCACGCCCTCAACCGATTTCAAATTCGGTGGATTCAGTTGCATGAGCGAATTGAGCGCGGCGCCGCTCAGATAAGGCGACAACTCATCGAGCGCTTTGACCCCGCGTCCGCGCGCTTCGTGGGCGCGCCCGTAAAGCGCATAACAAAAATCGATAAAAATGATCTCGGAAAAATTCGGATCGAAACGACGAAGTTGATTGAAGGCCCTTTGAAAATTCTGCTGCTGGCCAGCCGTCGTCACCGGATCGGGCGCGGCTATGATCGAGGTCGAGTTAAGCGAAACGCTCTTCTTCGAGGGCTTCGCAAACCAGTAAATGACCAGCGCAATGACGATGATATCTACCGGAATGCCTATGACCGGATGTTCGATCGTCAGCCAGAGCAGGAAACGTACGAGTAGGTAAACCAGCGCGCCGCCGCCTCCACCTCCTCCACCGTGGCCGCCGCCGCCACCATACGATTGCCCGCCGCCGACGCGCGCAAAGATCTCAGTCGCGAAAAACGCCACGCCGAGCAGCGCCGCGCATATCATCAAGACGCGACTCGTCGATAAGCGGGAAAGTCGGATACGGAAACGGTTCATTTCAATTCGATCGATGGCCCGTCAGCTAACTCATTCGGATTCTCGCCGGTTGCCGGCAGGTGTTCGGCCAGTAAATTTCCCACTTCGCGCAAGGCCGCGATTAACCTATCCGGATCGGCGTCCGCGGCAACCGCTTTCAACTCGAACACCGCGTGGTTCCACTGCAGAGCAGGAATGGCTTTCAATATTCCGCGGTCGGCAATCACCTCCATCTGTCGTTCGAGCAGCGATAAATAAATCAACAAACCGTTCTCGGCCGAAGTATTGGCAATGCCTGCTTCGTAGAACATCGCCGCGGCTCCCGTCCGCGCTGCCTTCGCGCGAAACCGGGCCGTAGTCAGCCATCGCCGAATCCAGTCGCCGCGAGAGGAAATAAACGCGCCCGCGACGAACAGTGCGATCACATCGAATGGTATCCAGTAAGTGTGGAAGTCGAACGGCGAGAAAAGAACAAACATCAATCCGAGGAACGCGACAATTGCGCCGAAGAGGTAGTCAGCGTGGCGATACGGCCCGGAGCGGCCGCGGACAGCGACTACGACCTCGGCGTTGGTCTTCGCTTCGATCTCGCGAATGGCGGCGCCAATCGCCTCGCCCGCAGCTTCATCGAATTTGGCACGACTCATCG
>DATANL010000737.1:0-4277 GCA_036266295.1 Pyrinomonadaceae bacterium
GGTCCAGATGCGGACGAAGGTTCTGAACAACGAGTTGGAGGGGCTATTTCGCCGATGGTACCCGCAGTTTCGCGTCGCCACGAACGGTGGGCAGGAGCGACGACAGCCGCGTGAGCCCTGTGGGTAGTCAAAACTGGATTCAGAGTGCCAAGGTGTCAACGGTAGCTGACTCCTGTCCGGTCCGGCGATCCCGCTTAGCGACCTAACGGCGCATTTGATTATCTGGCTGAACAACCACGATGTGCAAAGAGAGAATAGCCAAATGGGACACACCGGTTCGGCTCCCGGTCGCCGACGACGACAAGCAATCGCGTAGCGGCTAGGCGGCTTCGCGCCAGCCGTAGCGATGATGGAGTCCGCCCAAGCGCGCATTGGAAATCACGACCGCATCTGAGGTCGGTTTTTCTTCGACAAGGCGGCGATTCGGCGTGTCCTTCTCCAAAGAATCGTGAATGCGATCCTGGTGGTACAAGTCAACAACAGAACACCCATATTGCGGAAGCGCGACAGATCTATTATTCGTGGCACCCCTGGCACGGCCGTCAGGTGAGGGTGCATGCCACAGTCGTGAAGCGCGGGCGAACAGTGGTGCGCTGCAGCTTGGAGGATGCCCAGCCCCTGCGGATTCTTGAGGTGCCGCTGTGGATGTTAGACGCGGTTGCTTGTTGCAAGATCCGGGCAGCCCAGTCGAGCGCGGCGAACGTGGAATCGCTTCGCGAACTGAAAGCGCTGCTTCAGACCACTCGGCGCATTAGGGACGAGTTTGCCATCCAGGCTCAGCATCAGTACTTGCTAGATGCAGGAGGTGCTGATGTTAATGTCGTTGGGCCAGCCGAGATCCATCCAGCTCGAGCTGTTTGCGAACCCGCAGCCCGGGGCGGATTGGCGGGAACTGCCCCCCGAGGTTCAGCAGAAGACTCTGCAATTGCTGACGCTACTGCTGCGGCAGCATGGCACAAGACTGGGCGCCGTACAGTCGGCTGAGGAGGCACGCGATGAGTGAAAAGATCCAACCTCATCATCTGGAACGGAAGGCGATTCTGTATGTGCGTCAATCCTCTACCTATCAGGTCAACCACAACCTGGAGAGCCAAAAACTCCAATACGCGATGAAGGAACGACTGTGCCACTTGGGTTGGCGCCAGGTCGAGGTCGTAGATGAAGATCTGGGCCGATCGGCCTCGGGAACAGTGACTAGGGCCGGTTTCGAGCGCATGGTCGCAGAGGTGTGCTTGGGGCAGGTGGGCGCGGTGGCAGCCAGAGAAGTATCGCGATTCGCCAGGAACAGCCGGGAGTGGCAAAAGCTGGTCGAGGTCTGTCGCGTGGTGGATACACTTCTGATTGATCAGGAAATGGTGTACACGCCGCGGCAAAGCAATGACCGTCTGCTCCTTGGTTTGAAAGGCAGCCTTAACGAATATGAACTGGATCTGTTGCGGCAACGCTCGGTGGAGGCGCGGCGGGAGAAGGCGCGGCGTGGCGAACTGATCGTAGCGGCGCCGGCAGGATATCTGAAGAGTGAGGAGCACCGCCTGGAAAAAGATCCGGATAGCCGGGTGCAGGAAAGTTTGTTGCTGGTCTTCCGCAAGTTCCTCGAACTCGGTTCGGCCCGCCAGACGCTGATGTGGTTTCTAGAGCACAGCCTGCAGGTGCCTGTTTGTGGCCCACGCGGCGCGGTGATTTGGCGGCGCCCTCGATACTCTACGATTTACAGTATCTTGAGCAACCCGGTCTACGCCGGCGCTTATGCTTACGGAAAGACGGAATACACTACGCAGTATGACCACGGACAACCGCGTCGCCGGACTCGGCGCAAACCGAAGGATCAGTGGTGGGCGTTGATTCCAGACACCCATGAGGGCTACATTAGCTGGAAACAGTTTGAGGAGATCCAGCAGATGATGACCAACAACGCTCATCTCCGTGATCAGTCTGGTGCTGCCAAGCGAGGGCTAGCTTTACTGGCTGGTCTGTTGCGATGCCGCCGTTGTGGCCGCAAGCTGATAGTCGGCTACACCGGCAACGGCCCGTTCGTGCTGCGGTATGCATGTCATCGAGGTCGGTTGGATAACGGAGACGGGCCCTGCATCTCGTTCGGTGGCTTGGCGCTGGATGAGGCCATCTCCAAGCAGATACTGGGCGTCGTGCAGCCGGTCGCAGTAGAAGCTGCTGTGCGGGCGAGTGAAGAGGAAAGTCTGCGGCAAAACGACGTTTTGCAAGCGCTGCAAAGGGACTGGGAGGCAGCGCAGTATACGGCACACCGTGCTGCCAAACAGTATGATACGGCCGATCCGGAGAACCGCTTGGTAGCGAACGAATTGGAGCGTCGGTGGAACCAGGCGCTACAAACAGTCCAGGAAGTTGAACTGCGGATGCAGCAACAAGGGCAGCGACGCAAGATCGCGCCGGCCACGAAAGAAGAGTTTCAGAATCTGGCTGGCGAACTCGAGACCGTCTGGAACCACCCCGACAGCGATGCTCGATTGAAGAAACGAATTGTGCGGGCATTGATCGAAGAGGTAGTAGTGGATGTCGATGCCGAGGGAGGCGAGATCATTGGCATGATCCATTGGAAGGGAGGTGCGCACACCGAACTTCGCATGCCGCGTCGGCGCCGCGGCTACAATCGAACTCACACGCCGAAAGAGATCGTCGAAGCAATCAGGGTACTAACGCGAATCTGCTCCGACGATACGATCGCTGGGGCTCTCACGCGGAATGGACTTCTCACCGGAATGGGCAATCGATGGACAAAGGAACGGGTGATCTCGCTACGCAGCGACCACGGCATCCCCTGTTACAGCGAGGATCGGCGTAGAACAGAAGGTTGGCTGAGTCTAACCGAAGCGGCGGCCTTCATCGGGGTAAGTGGTGTTACGCTCCGCTTGGCAATCGAAAGAGGGGAAATTGAAGCCGAGCATCCACTGGCATATGGCCCATGGGTTCTCAATCGTCGCGGGCTCGAGACGGAAGCTTCAGCGCAGTTGGTCGAGCGGATTGGCCGGCATAAACGGGCCCCCGCGTTAGCAGCATCTGACCAAAGGATCCTAGATTTATCAACCACATGGCGAGGTGGGCAGGATGAAGCGTAGTTGTAATAGCTCACGTAGTCACGTACCAGCCGGCGGAGATGCTGTTCGTTCAGCGCGATGACGTGGTCGAGGATCTCGCGGCGACAACTGCCCACCCAGCGTTCCGCCACCCCGTTTTGCCAAGGCGCCCGGACGCTGGTGCGTTTGGGCTTCAGGCCCGTCGCCTTCAGGAAAGTGATGACGTCGGCGTCAAACTTCGAATCGCGATCCAGGATGGCGTACCGATAGGGGCAGTCATCGGGGAATGCCTCGCGCAACTGCTGAACCACCCAGGCGGACGTGGGATGGCGAGTGACGTTGAAGTGTACGATTCTGCGGCGCCCATGTTCGATGACGAAGAAGCAGTAGAGCAGTTGGAAGGTAACCGTCGGCACCGTGAAAAAGTCAAACGCCACGATGACCTCGCGATGGTTCTGGAGAAAGGCTAACCAGGCTTTGCCCGGATCGCCCCGCCGACGAAGGCGCCTCAGATAGCGGGCCACAGTCCGTTCGGAGACAAGGAAGCCAAGCTTCTGCAGTTCGCCATGAATCTTCGGGGCTCCCCAGGTCGAGTTCTCTTCGGCCAGACGTCGGATCAGACCCCGGACTTCCTCAGGGATCGCCGGCCGCCCGCTGCCCGGTCGCGACCGCCAACGCCAGTACAGCCGAAAACCGGCGCGGTGCCAGCCGATGACGGTTTCCGGCTTCACGATCACGAGGAAGTCGGGCCACCGAGGGCAGAGACGGCGCAGCGTAGTCCAGAACAGCCGATCAAAGGAGTTCAACGGTGGGCGCGGCCGCTTGCGCTTCAGTACGGCGACTTGCTGGCGCAAGGCGAGCACCTCGAGCGCGGTATCCCTACGACTGCTCAAGAAGACCCGGACCGCGGCCAGGAGGGAGAAGACGAATTCGAACACGATTCCACCGTTGTAACATGAGGTCCGGCTCCGTGAGCCGGCCGTCCAACGTCCGGGCGCAAACGTGTTGATTTCAAGATGTTATCGGGTTTCGTCTACCCACAACCAAAGGACCGCGCAAAGAATGATTTGGGGCTCGAAATGCCTCCACTTGAAGAGGAGAAGAGGCTGCCTCACGTTTGCCATCTGGCACCAGACTATCAGGCATCCGATCTTTGCAACACAACCGTTTTGATACGTTGAGTGCGATCTCCGTTTTGAATACCATTCGAATTACTGATCCGTTCCC
>DATANL010000738.1:0-2610 GCA_036266295.1 Pyrinomonadaceae bacterium
GTGGCCGTTTCTTTGGCCGAAGCGAATCGATTGTATGGCGCGCAGGAGTTTGCCAGGGCCGAGGCCCTCGCGCGGCAGCTGCTGGCGTCGTCTCCGAAATTGCAGGAAGGCCACATCATTCTGGGGCGAGCGTTGCTGGCTGAGAACAAGACCGACGATGCCGAGAAGGAATTCAATCAATTATTGAATGATCGCTTGCCAACTCCCGTGTCTTTGGCCTGGGCCAGTTTTGGTTTGGGTGGTGTTGCTTTGCGGCGCGGCCAGAATGCCGAAGCCGCCCGCAACTTCACCGACGCGATTCGCGCCGACGCAGAATACGCGGCCACTCTGACGGCGCGCGCGGAACGAGTCAAAGCCGAACCCTCCGCTTCGATAGATGAAGGCGCACGCGCGTTTATCACGCAACTCGATACGGCGGTACGCGGCGGACGACAGGCGGAAATCCTGCCGCTGATGGTTCCGGGCGAGCTCTCCAGATTTGTTCAGCAAATCGTGGGCACTCAGCCCGAAGCCTGGGCTACGCGAGTGCTGCGCACTGAGCAGTTGGACGCGAATCGCGTAGCCGTCGACGTAGCGCTGAGCACGCGACAGTTGGGAGTCGATCACGCGGGCACGGCAGTGTTCATCCTGGCGCGCGTCGGTGGTGGATTCAAACTTAACGCCATTGAACTGTTTGAGGTGAGATAGCCCTCTGCCAGTGGGAGAGGGTTTAGCGACAGCAGAAGATTTCATTTTTAGTTTTTGCTACGCTTCGCGCCCACTCCCCTGGCCCCTCTCCCAGTGGGAGAGGGGGAAGACGAAAATGAGTCAAGTAAGATCAAAGATCGAATTACTGCGCGAAAACATTCGTTCGATGGAATCGTGCGTGGTCGCTTTCTCCGGCGGCGTGGATTCAACTCTGGTTTTGAAAGTCGCGCACGACGTGCTCGCAGGCCGGGTGATTGCGGTCACTGCGCTCAGTGAATCTCTTCCCGGCGGCGAGCTGGAAGATTGTGAGGAACTCGCGCGGACCATCGGTGCTCGTCACGTGGTCTTGCGCACGTTCGAGACGCAGGACCCGGACTACCTGGCTAACGGTGCGAACCGGTGTTACTTCTGCAAGACGGAAATGTACGCGCGCGTAAAGTCGTTCGCCGCCGGCGAGGGAATTAACGTCGTGCTCGACGGTCTGAACCTTGATGACTTGCAGGACCGCCGGCCAGGTCGCGCGGCGGCGATTGAGCATGGCGTAATCTCGCCTTTAGTGGGAGCAAGTCTCAGCAAGTTAGAAGTCAGAGAACTGTCGCGTCAGATGGATTTGCCGACGTGGGACAAGCCGGCCCTCGCCTGCTTGTCGTCGCGGATTCCTCATGGAACGCCGATAACTCTGCAATCCTTAACACAAGTCGATCGCGCGGAAGCTTTTCTGAAAAAACTTGGAGCGCGACAAGTGCGGGTGCGCCACCATGGCGACACCGCGAGCATAGAGGTCGAGCCGCGCGATTTTACCCTGATGCGAACCTGCGAAGGTGAGATCACCCGCCGCTTGCAACAGCTTGGCTTTCCAAACGTTGTGCTGGATCCAGATGGTTACCGCACCGCTGGTTCCGGTGAGGTGGGTTGATCTTTGGAGACGCGCGAACAAGGGGGAGCCAGCACCGCTAACCCTGGTACTGACATGCAAGCCGATTTACTCCGTGAATTATTGAGCGAAGTGCGGGCCGGCACGCGCACCGTCGACAGTGCCGTCGATCGTCTGCGCGATTTGCCGTTCGAGGATTTGGGTTTTGCCCGGCTCGATCATCATCGCGCGCTCCGCAAGGGTTTTCCCGAGGTAGTTTTTTGCGAGGGCAAGCGCACCGAGCATGTGGTGGAAATTATGCAAAGGCTCGCACAGAGGCATTCGCGCATACTCGCGACGCGAGCTAATCGGGAAACTTACGACGCCGTCGCGGCGCGAATTCCCACAGCAGAGTATTTCGAAGACGCACGAGTCATCCAACTCGGCCGCAATGGCAGTGAGCCGGCCGTGGGATCGGTTCTGATCGTTTGCGCCGGCACTGCCGACGTTCCCGTAGCTGAAGAGGCCGCAATTACGACGAGTGCGTTAGGCAGCAACGTTGAGCGCCTCTACGACGTGGGCATCGCCGGCATGCATCGCTTATTGGCAGCGCGCGATCGTCTAAACGCCGCGAACGTTATCGTAGTGGTCGCCGGCATGGATGGAGCGTTGCCGACAATTGTTGGTGGGATCGTCGCCGCGCCGGTAATCGCCGTTCCTACAAGTATTGGTTACGGCACCGGCCTGGGTGGTACCGCGGCGTTGTTGACGATGCTGAACGCGTGCGCGCCGGGAATCGCGGTTGTAAACATTGACAACGGCTTCGGTGCCGGATACATGGCCCACCTGATCAATGCTCGGGCCCTGACGGTACCGCCTCCGGTAGCGGACGGTTAATTTTGAGCCTGAACTCATCCTTGAAAACATCAACGGAAGACATTACTGAACGGGCCCGACGCATCAAGCTGCTTTTGATGGATTGCGATGGCGTGTTGACCGACGGGCGCCTGTGGTTGACGTCTGATGGCGATGAGCAGAAGGCTTTTCACGCTCGCGATGGTCAGGGGATT
>DATANL010000739.1:0-4386 GCA_036266295.1 Pyrinomonadaceae bacterium
CCTTATGCGGACGATAACTGCGTTTACGCCCGCCTCACTGTAGCAGTTTCGCGGCCAATTCGGAAGTATCGTCCCAGACTCGCGCGCAGCTTATCGCGCGCCCGGAACAGCCGCGCTTTCACCGTGTTCGAGTCGGCACCAACGATGTCGCCAATCTCGGCCAGCGAAAGATCTTCATACTCAAAAAGAACTAATGCCTCGCGTTGCAACGGAGGCAAACTCGCTATCGCGCGTCGCACTTCCGTAGCCAGTTCATCGTCGAGAACTCGCTGCGAGGGCTGATGACTGTCCGGGGATGAAAACGTCTCCGCATAATCATCGAGGGGTGCTTCGCGATTAAAATTCAAATATCGCTTCGCCGATTGATTGCGCGCCGCCGCGAACAGGTACGTTCGCAACGAAGCCTTCTTCTCATCAAACCGGCTCGGGTCTCTTATCAACGACAGGAAGCAATCGTGCGTGACGTCTTCGGCCGCCTCAGCCGAACCCAACATTCGATACGCAAATCGAAAAATCGGGTCGCGATAACGTTCGTACAGGACCTGGAACGCTTTCGTCTCACCTTTCGCTGCGTTTTCAAGCAGCCGCTCGTCTGATTCCTGATGTTCCAATCAAAGCGCTCGATCCTGTAGGAAACCTTCCTACTGTTGTATTACTGCTAAAAGCGACGAAGTTACGGAAAATATTTTGTCGGAGGCAGATTTTTCGCGCCAATTATCTCGCGCCCACGATTCAAATTGATGGCCATCTCGCTGGGCTGAGGGCTTTGATGCCGCGAAGTGGCTTCAGGTTGACGGGTTTAGAGGCGGCATCTAAACTCTTTTTTCCGTCATCCCAAAGCATCGCTCGAGTTCTCAGTCTATCTGACGATGGCGGCTCCAGGAATTCCCAGAATGGCGCAAATCTTTCACAAAACAGTGGTTTTGGCGGGTCTGGCGACGCTTGTCCTCCTGTTCGGCCTTACGGCCGGCACGGCTCAAGCTCAATCAGGGCCGGCGCCTGAGCGTGAGCAATTGCTGAACGGCTTAACAATTCTTTACAGCCATCGGCCTGGTGACCCCCACGTTCTGTTGAAGTTGAGGATTAAGAGCGGCGCGGTTTTCGATTTAGCCGGGAAGGCCGGCAGCATGGCTCTGCTGGCTGACGCGATGTTTCCCGAGAGTTCGACCCGCGAGTACGTGGCCGACGAGCTGGGTGGCCGTTTGGACGTTACGACGACTTACGATTCGATCGACGTCACGCTCTCGGGCAAATCGAGTGAACTGGAAAGAATAATCGAACTGGTCCGCAACGCAGTCGTCAACGTCAACCTTTCCGCGGAAAGCGTGGCCACGCTTCGTGAAGCGCGGATTAAGCAGTTGGCGGAAAGGTCGTCCAGGGCCGGGCTCGCCGAACTCGCAGATCGCGCCGTCGCCGCGCGACTCTTCGGATCGTACCCGTACGGCAGTCCTCCACAAGGCACCGCCGAAAGCGTAGCGAAAATAGAGCGCGCCGATCTGATGCTGGCGCGCGAGAGATTTCTCAACGCTGAAAATGCCACGCTGGTCGTGGTGGGCGGCGTTGAGAAGGCGCGCCTGATGCGAGCACTGCGTCAACTTCTCGGGCCATGGCAGAAGGGCGATCGAATCGTGCCGGCCACGTTCCGTCAGCCGGGCACGGTCGATGATCGAGTGTTGTTGATCGATGCACCAGCGGCGACTAACGTAGAAGTACGACTCGCAGTTCGTGGACTCTCTCGTTCTGATGCCGACGCCATGACAGCCTCGGTACTGGCCCAGATCGCTCGCAACCGCTGGCAAGCTCAAGTGCCCGAGCTGGCATCATCGGCCTTCGTCCGCAACGAAACTTATGCCCTCGGCGGCATGTTTATGTTTTCGGCGAGCGTGCCGCCGGCGGCCGCCGCTAAAACAATCGCAGCGGCAAAGAATGTGATGAAGGATTTGGCGGAAGCCGATCCCACGCAAGCGGAAATCGTCACGGCTGTCGCACCGGGCCTCACGTTGTCGCATCGGCCATCTCCGGACGAAGCATTGGCTGACGCATGGCTCGACACCGAGACCTACAAATTGTCGAGCACGAAGCAAGTCGAAGCTGTTCGCATTCCGCCCGCCGATATCCGACGGACCGCTGCCAGATTGTTCGGCAATTCGGCGCCACTGGCGATCGTCACGCTGGGCAACGCGGCTGAACTGCAGAGTCAACTGGGCTACAAAATTGAACTTCGCTCAAATGCTCCCGAACCAAAACCTTCAACAACTCCGGCGCCTTCGTCTAAGAAGCCCTGATTCACAAAGCTATCGCAAGAGGCTTGCAACCATTCCAAACCCCGCATGGGCTTAACTGAAGCCGGACAGAAAAAAACTGAAGAGCACGCTCGGCGGGTTCGCGAAATGTTCGCGAACATAGCTCCGCGGTACGATTTGCTCAACCATCTTCTGTCCGGGAACATTGACAGGCGTTGGCGACGGCGGGTCGTCAAACGATTCAGAAAGTTAGTGCCCAACGATGCTCGCCTACTCGACGTAGGTTGCGGCACTGGCGATTTAAGCATCGCGCTATTTGAAAACACTGCTGCGCAAGTTACGGGCATAGATTTTTGCGGTCCGATGCTGAAGCTGGCGAAGACAAAAGCTCCTCAGCTTCAGTTCATCGAAGGCGACGCGTTGAATTTGCCTTTCGCGGAAGCCTCGTTCGACGGACTGACGATTGGTTTCGCTCTGAGGAACCTCGCCGACGTCGATCGGGGCTTACGCGAACTGCTCAGAGTTCTGAAACCGAACGCCTACGTAGCGATTCTGGAGTTTTCGCATCCAGCTAATCCGGTCTTCGCATCGTTCGTTCGCTTTTATAACTGGCGTTTACTGCCCTGGATTGGTGGTTTGGTGAGTGGCTCGCGAGGTGCATACGAGTATTTGCCTGATTCGATTTCAAAGTTTCCGAATCAGGAAAAGCTCGCATCGATGATGCGCGCAGCAGGTTTTGCAGATGTTAGTTTTGAAAATTTAAGCGGCGGCGTAGCCGCATTGCACATCGGCCGCCGCGAATAGCCCAAAGAGATCTGGCGACGCAAGCAGACGCTTGCGCCACAGATTGATTGCAGTCTTCGGACTTGCAATCATCAAAGCGTAGTCTCAGGGGCTCGTGTAGCGGATGGGTTCGGTTGTCGGGGCCGGACTTGTTCGTGAAACGGGCCCCGGCTACGTTTTTCTTTTTGCCCGCGGCGTTATTCGTTCGTCACAATCTGTTATCATGCGCCGTTCTGTTTCAGAAACCCGACCGTCAGGAAGGGTGCGTACAGTAGGGGTCGGACACGAGTGCACCCTCCCTGACGGTCGGGTTTCTGCATATCTCAGCGCATGAAATACAAACTGTTCGGATTGATCCGCCGAATCGGCTTGCTGGTTCTCGTTGTCTGGACGGTCGTGTCGCTGGTCACGATTTTGATCGAACTCGTTCCCGGCGATCCGGCCGTCGCCGTACTCGGTGAGCAGGCGACGCCGGAACAGTTGGCCCAGTTTCGCGCCAGACACGGTCTCGACCGCCCGCCCTTCTTCTTTGGTTTTCCCGCCGATACAAACGGCCAGAGACATTTCAAATGGTATGGACTCAGCAATCGCTACGACGATTATTGGGTCGCGATCCTTCACGGCGATTTGGGAAAATCTTTTCGCACCGATCAGCCTGTCTTCCGTCTGATTCTTGAGCGCTATCCCGCCACCATTGAATTAGCAATTGCAGCGATGCTGGTCGCGGTCACGATTGCGATCCCGCTGGGAGTGATGGCCGGTAAGAATCGCGGCACGCTCACCGACAATCTTCTGTCGGTTCTGGCGTTGATTGGGATTAGTCTGCCCGGGTTTGTTATCGGCCCAATGCTCGTCTACATCTTCGCTGTGAAGCTCGGCTGGCTGGCGCCGTCGGGACGATTCGAATGGAGCGACATCATCCTGCCCGCAGTTACTCTGGGTGCAGCGCTCTCAGCGATTCTCACGCGCATGGTGCGCTCGTCGGTCATCGAAGAACTTAGTGAAGGTTACGTCCGCACTGCGCGCGCGAAAGGCTTGAGCGAACGGGCCGTGGTTTACAAACATGTGCTCAAGAACGGTTTGATTCCCGTTGTCACCGTGCTCGGTTTGCAGCTCGGAATTTTGTTGGCCGGCGCGATCATCACTGAGAAGATTTTCGGTTGGCCCGGCCTGGGATTGTTATTAGTCGAAGATGGAATCGGAAAACGAGACTATCGGATCGTGCAGGGTTGTGTATTAGCCATCAGCACCACCTACATCGCTGCAAACACGCTGACCGATATGCTCTATCGCTGGCTCGATCCGCGGATCAGAGCTTCGTAACGCCTTACTGTAGGGGCAGGGCTCGTCCCTGCCCGTG
>DATANL010000740.1:0-1663 GCA_036266295.1 Pyrinomonadaceae bacterium
TCAGTTTTCAGTTTTAGCGACCCTTTTTAGTTAAAGACTCAAAACTGAAAACTCAAAACTGATTAACTACTTCCCAACTCGACGCGATAAGAACGAAAACAGCGCGTAATCCAAAGGCTGGTCCGTAGTGATCAATTCATAGTCGACGCGATTGGCGGCCGCACAGCGCCGCATCTCGTCGAGGTGCTCGCGGAGGCGCGCGCGGTAACCATTCATCACCGCGTCCGGCAGCACCGGCATCTGCTCGTTCGTTTCGGCATCTTCCAGCAGCAGAATTGGATCCTTAAAGTCAAAGTCAATCTCATTCTTGTCGAGCACCTGGAAAGCCATCACGTCGTGGCCCCGAAACCGCAAGTGCTGAAATGCCGACTGCAAGGGCTCCGCCTGATCATAGAAATCCGAAATGAGCACGACGATGCCGCGGCGCGTAAGAATGTCGGCCAACTCGTGTAGCGATTCAGCCAGACGCGTTTCGCCGCCCGCTTCAAGCATCGAGAGATGCCCGAAGATCGTCCGCATGTGGCCCGTCCGGCTGCGCGCCGGCACATGCGTGTGCACGTGCTGATCGAATGCGACGAGCCCGACCGCGTCCTGCTGGCGATTCAAAAGGTAAGCCAATGAAGCCGCCAGAAATTTCGCGTAGGTGAGTTTCGAAATTCTGCCCTCCTGCGAATAACGCATCGACGCGCTGGTATCGATCAGCAGATGACATTGCGTGTTGGTGTCCGCGCGATACTTTTTGATGAAGTAGCGATCAGTGCGCGCGAGCAGACGCCAATCGAGGTAGCGCAAATCGTCGCCCGGATTGTATTGACGATACTCGGTGAACTCGGTCGAGAAACCGGTGAAAGGTGAACGGTGCAAACCCGACATGAAACCTTCAACCACGGCGCGCGCCAATAACTCAATCGAGCCGATGCGTGCGAGTACTTCGGGATCGAGAAAGCGCGCGGGACCGGGGGCGTGCGTTGGGGCAGACGGGGACGTCGAATTCGCGGCTACCGTTGTCTTCTTGCGCCACAGCATAAGATTAATATTTGCGCGATAAAGTCAGTACCATTTGCGTTAGCAAATGCTCAAGCGCGATGCTTGATCTATCGCCTTGATCCATCCGCTTACGCGGATGGTACTGACCTCACGGCGCGCGGGCCGAGCGATCCTACAATCCGCTCTTCGGTTCAGGCACCGTTTCAATCAATTGCTTGATGACCTGATCCGAATCGACCTTTTCGGCCTCAGCCTGAAAATTCAAAAGCACTCGATGGCGCAGCACCGCGGGCGCGACCGCACGCACGTCTTCGCAGGAAACGTTGTAGCGACCGCGCAAGATCGCCCGCGCTTTGCCTCCCAAAATTAAAAACTGCGACGCGCGCAACGAAGCACCCCAGGTCACCCACTTGTTAATAAAGTCCGGCGCCGCCGGCGTCGCGGGCCGGCTCGCGTTTACCAGACGCACCGCGTAACGCGCGACCGTATCAGCGGCCGGCACCTGCTTCACCAGTCTTTGAAAGGCGACGATTTCATCTGCGGACATCACCGTCTTAAATTGGATGTCCTGCGGCGAAGTCGTTTGCTTGACCACGTTCACTTCGTCTTCTTCCGGCAAGTAACCAATGTTCACATTGAACATGAAGCGATCGAGTTGTGCTTCCGGCAACGGATA
>DATANL010000741.1:0-5118 GCA_036266295.1 Pyrinomonadaceae bacterium
CCTTATGCAGGAAGAACGCGAACCAGAACCAGAACCGGAAATTGACGATTCTTGGGACGACACTTCTGCGCGAGAGCAAGGCAACGCTGGCGAAGATACCGCTAACAGCGATAGTCCTGACTATGGCGCGGACAAAGACTAGACCTGAAGAGGCTCTTGCACATAAAGGAGGCAAAAATGTCAGAAGTACTAACAAGAGTGGACCTTCTTGAAGTTCTTGAGGAAGCGGCTGCCATCTATATTCACATCGATCTCGATGACCCGGTCTCATCGGAAGTCTTGGACGACTGGAAAAATCAAATTGCAGTTGTCGCAAGATTCACCTTCGCGAAAGAATTCGGAATACCGGCGAACCAAATAGAACTTGAGGTTGAACTCCTGGAAGGCTCACTCTGGGCGAAAATCAAACCTAGCCTTCAAACAATCGTTCTCATCTTGGGACTCTACAACGGTGTGCATAACGCTGCTGAGAAGCTCCCAAGAGATTACGAAATTGTATCTGAAGAAGTCGCAGAGGCTGTCCAGACGATTACTAATAGAACCATAAAATCGATCGATGGTCTCTGGAAGAATGCAGAACTTCTCTACGAAATGACCGAACGGGCTAACCCAATCAACGCGCCGAATGCGCCGCCTCAAGAAGAATAGGTTGTTGTCATAAGGTGCCGCCCAACAAACCATCGTTGGACGCGAGCGGCGGGAGCGTGTTTCGTAACTTGGTGATGCGTCGCCCGAATCGCACAATAAGGCGGCCGTTTGATTCTTCACTCATCGGAGGTTTCTGATGCCCAAGACAGTTACCGCGCTCGAACATTACAAGAAGGCGCATAAATATTACTGGGAAGGTAATCGTCGCGGGACCATCAAGGAAGGTCGTCTCGCGCTCAAACTCAATCCGAACTACGTCAAAGCGCATTGGCTAATCGGCTGCGTGTACTTGTCCACTCAACCGGCAGACTGTGAAGCGGCCCTCAAAGAATTTCGCGAACTGGTGCGGAAAGCTCCGCATTGGCCCGAAGGTCACGAACACCTCGGCCGCACCTTGATGAGACAGGGACGCACGACTGAAGCGTTGAAGGCTTTTCGCGAAGAGTTGCGACTAAGGCCAGACTCCCCAATTGCGCAGGTTGAAATCAGTAGGCATCTACTGGGGCGCGGGGAATATCGCGAGGCGGTTGCAGTGTTGCTTGGCAAAGCCATCCCGCCACCGTTCTGCACCATAGCGGATGCACGGCTATTGATGGCTGAATTTCTGATTCGTTGGAGTTATGCAGAGGCGCGCGCTGAGTGGGAATACATACTGACGCTGGATGAGACGGTCCCAGCGTATCGGGTTGCTCAGGCCGCGGCGCGGAAACGCCTGCAGGAAACGGACAGGCCTTAAGACTCTGCGCCGCCGAACATTGGGATGGGAAACAACAGGACCTTACAAAAACCTCGACCAGTCCCAGATGAGCCCAGTCTCTTTCGCCTTTAGCGCAGCTTGGGGTGCGATCGCGAACCTCCAGCTTTCCGAGAATGTTCGTAACGTATTCTTGATTGTGCCTTCGGCGAGGAAGAGGTTACGGTCGGGCTACTGCACCGCCCCCCGGGCCGCGATCGGTTGCCGGTGAGGGCTTCGTTCCGGCCATCCATTCCTGAAATCGCTCGAAGTACAAATAGACAACCGGCGTGAGATAAAGCGTCAGCACCTGCGAGACGATCAATCCTCCGACGACGGCGAGACCCAGGCCGCGTCGCGCCGAAGCGCCGGCGCCCCAGCCCAACGCAATCGGCAGCGTCCCCATTAACGCCGACATCGTCGTCATCATGATCGGACGAAAGCGGATCACGCAGGCGTCGTAGATGGCCCGGCGCGCGTCTTCGCCTTCGCGGCGCTGCTTGTCGAGTGCGAAGTCGATCATCATGATCGCATTCTTCTTCACGATGCCGATCAGCATGATCAGTCCGACAAAGGCATAGATGTCGAGTTCGCGCTGGAAGATCATTAACGTCAGCAGCGCGCCCAAACCTGCCGACGGTAATCCCGAAAGAATCGTCAGAGGGTGAATGAAGCTCTCGTAAAGAATTCCCAGCACCAGGTAAATCACCAGCACGGCGACCAGCAGCAGCAGCGTCAGGTTTTGCAGTGATTGTTGAAAGACCTGCGCCGAGCCCTGGAAAGTGGTCGTGATCGTCGCGGGAAGATTCTGTCTGGCGACTCTCTGGATTTCGGCGGTCGCCTGACTCAAAGAAACGCCCGGCTTGAGGTTGAATGAAATCGTGGTCGCCGGCATTTCGCCGAAGTGGTTCACCTGCGCTGGTCCGACGGTTTTCGAGAAGCTGGCCACCGCACTCAACGGCACCAGCCGGCCATTCGACGCATGAATGTACAAGCGGCCCAGAGCCGTCGGGTCACTTTGAAATTCCGGCTTGGCTTCGAGAATCACCTGGTACTCATTCGTCGGCATGTAAATCGTCGAGACCTGTCGCGAACCAAACGCATCGCCCAGCGCGGTTTGAATCTGCGAGATGGTGACGTTATGCGCGGCGGCTTGTTTGCGATCGATCTCGACGTTCAGCTGCGGCGTGTTGATTTGCAGATTGCTGTTCACGTCCTGAAGCATCTGCATCTCGCGCATTTTCTTTTCGAGCGCGGGCGCGGCGTCGGCCAACTCAGCCGTGCTGGATGCCTGGATGGTCACTTGATAAGTGCTGCGCCCGAAACCGCCGCCGACATTCAACGACGGCGGGTTTTGCAGAATCACTCGCAGGCCCGGTTCATTCGAAACTTTCGGCCGCAGTTGTTGGATCACGTCGTCGGCGCTCAGCTTGCGCTGGCCAATTGGTTTGAGCCCGATAAAAATCGTGCCGCTGTTGCCGCCTGAATTTCGTCCGCCGGAGCCTACGGATGAAGCATATGACTGCACGTTCGGATCTTTCTTGATGATCTCGGCAATCACCGTCTGATGCTTGATCATGTCGTCGAGCGAAATGCCCTGGGCGGCTTCGGTGTTGCCGAATAGCAAGCCGGTATCGCCGCTGGGAATGAAGCCTTTCGGCACGGCGCCGAACAAATAAAAGGTGAAGACCGCGAGCACCAGACTAATGGTGATGGTGTAGAGCGGATGGCGCAGCACAATCTGCAAGCTCCATTCGTAAAACTGAAGCACGCGGTTATAGATGCCTTCGGTAAATCCCCACCAGCCGCGATGCGCCGCCTTCCCACCTTCTTCATGCAAAGCGCTTTCGCGAATCGACGACGCTTTGAGTAATTTGCTGGCCAGCATCGGCGTCAGCGTCAGCGAAACCATGCCCGAAACCAAAATGGCAACGCTGATGGTGATGGCGAATTCACGAAAGAGCCGGCCGAGAATTCCGCCCATGAACAGTACCGGAATAAAGACCGCGACCAGCGAGACGGTCATCGAAACGATCGTGAATCCAATTTCGCGCGATCCGTTGAGCGCGGCTTCCCTCACGCTCTCACCCATTTCAATGCGGCGCACGATGTTCTCTAACATCACGACGGCATCGTCCACGACAAACCCAACAGACAGCGTCAGGGCCATCAGCGATAGATTGTCGAGGCTGAAATTCAGCAGGTACATCACGGCGAACGTGCCGACGATCGAGGTGGGCAGGGCGAGCGTAGGAATGATGGTCGCGCGCACATTGCGCAGAAACAGGAAGATGACCAGAACCACCAATGCCATCGCCAGCACCAGCGAGAACTGCACATCATCGACAGATTGACGGATCGAAATAGATCGATCGTTGAGGATGTCCAGGTTTACCGACGCCGGCAGTTGCTGTTTGAATTGCGGAATCAGCGCCTTGATATCGTCGACCACAGCGACTGTGTTGGTGCCCGGCTGCCTTTGGACTGCCATGGTCACGCTGCGGCGGCCATTGAACCAGCTCGCCACTTTGTTGTTCTCAACGCTGTCGATGACGTTCGCGACTTCTTCGAGCCGGACTGGCGACCCGTTGCGATACGCAACGATCAGTCTGCGGAACTCGGCCGCGTTGTCCATCTGCGCGTTGGTCTGCACGGTCAGGTTTGAATATTTTCCGTAGAGCGTTCCGGTCGGCGTGTTCGGGTTTGCATTGCGGATGGCGGTGTCGACGTCGTCCACGCCGATGCCGCGGTCGGCGAGCGCGTTCGGATCCATCTGCGCGCGCACCGCGTACTTCATCGCGCCATAGACCTGCACCTGCGAAACGCCGTCCACCATCGAGATGCGTTGGGCGATCAAGGTCTCGGCGTATTCATCAATCTGCGGCAGCGACAGCACGTCCGAGTTGAGTGCGAAAAACAGAATCGGGCTGTCCGAAGGATTTGATTTTCGCAGGCTCGGCGGGTTCGGCATGCCCGGCGGCAATTGCGGCAACGCTGCCGAGATCGCCGTCTGCACGTCCTGAGCTGCGGCGTCGATATTGCGGCTCAGGTTGAATTGCAGAGTGATCGAGGTCGAGCCTTGCGAGTTCGACGAGTTGATCGAATCGATGCCGGCAATGCCTGAGAACTGCCGTTCCAGCGGCGTCGCGACCGACGCGGCCATGGTCTCGGGATTCGCGCCCGGCAGGCTGGCGTTGACGTTGATGGTCGGGTAATCAACCGTCGGCAGATCGCTGACCGGCAGCGCGGCGTAGCCAATCAGGCCGAACAGCACGATGCCTACCATCACCAGCGTCGTGGTGATGGGACGCTGAATGAAGAGTTCGGAAATGCCGCGGCGGTGTGTTGAAGCTTTCTTCACGGAAGCAAAAAACTATTTCTCATTTGTCATTTGCCATTTTTCATTTGGCCATTGGAAGACGATTGGCGCGCGACGCTGCGACCACGAGTCAGTGCCATCTGCGTGAGCGGATTGGATCAACGATCCGGATCGGCCATGTTGGATCCATCCGCTCACGCGGATGGTACTGACCTCAATGTCGGCGTGACTGACACGTCGCGTGTCGCTCCTCCAATAAACAAAATGACAAATATCAAATGACCAATGACAAATAATCTTTTCACGCCATCGCCGGTCGTCTCTTGCGCCGCCGCGCCAGCCACGCCTGCGCGTTCTCGAAATAGACATAAATTACCGGCGTCAGATACAACGTTACGACCTGCGAAACGCAGAGACC
>DATANL010000742.1:0-8101 GCA_036266295.1 Pyrinomonadaceae bacterium
CAGCCGCAACCTCGTCAGTTAGTTTAACGACGACGGCGAGCGATCCTGACGGCGACACACTGCTTTATTCCTATAACGTGACCGGCGGCCGTGTTTCGGGCGACGGCGCGAGTGTCAGTTGGGACCTGAGTGGTATGAGTCCTGGCACTTACACTGCGACGGTTGACGTTGATGATGGTTGCGGCTGTATCACCTCAACCAGCACGACCGTCACTATCGTCGATTGCGGCGATTGCATACCGGATCTCGTTTGTCCGCAGGTCAACGTTACCTGTCCGAGTGAGGCTGATCCGAATAGCTCGGTTACGGTCAGCGCGACCTTCACCCAGGGAACGCCGCAAGTCTCCGAGACTTATAACTGGACCGTGTCTGCGGGCACGATTACCAGTGGTCAGGGGACCTCGACGATTACCGTCAGCACTGCGAACGTTGCGGGAGGTACTATTACCGCGACTGTCGAAGTTGGTGGCGTGGATCCGTCGTGTAACAGGACCGCGTCTTGCAGCTTCTCGGTCAAGACGCCTCCAAACCCGGCGCGTAAGTTCGACGAGTATGGCAACATCCGCTTTAACGATGAGAAGGCCAGACTCGACAACTTCGCAATCCAACTGCAGAACGAGCCGACCGCTCAGGGTTACATTGTTGGTTACGGCAGCTGCGATGCCGAGGGTCTGACGCGCGCGAACCGTGCGAAGGATTACCTCGTCAACACTCGCGGCATCGATGCCGGCCGACTGGTGACGACTGATGCGGGCTGCTTGCCGAACTTGCAGGTCCAACTGTGGATCGTGCCGCAGGGTGCGACTCCGCCGACGGGCGATGCTAGTGGCGTAATCTCGCCGTGTCCGGATTGCAAGAAGAAACCGGCCACTCGCAAGCGCGGCAGTTCGCGTCGCCGAGGCGAAGAGGAATAACTTTAATCGTTCGCGACTCTCCTTAGAGTAGCGACCTTCTTCCGAAGCGGGCGGTATCCCGAAAGGGACACCGCCCGCTTCGCGTTTGTTAGCCTGCCGGTGGGACCTGACGGTGCATCGACAAGTTTCCCGCTATCGTAAAGCATCAACTTAATCGGTATAATGCATCTGACTCATTGGTGTCGCTGCCCCAGCAACCCTTCAGTTCGGTCGTGGAGAAGATTTGAAGCAATGAAAAGAAATATTTTTTTGGCAATCTTGTTGTGCCTCATTACCGGCGTCGGTCTCTCGTTTTCGCTTTCGTTCAATAGTTCGTCAAATAGTTACGCGGCCGATACTCCGCGCGCACCTTACTCTGCGGAATGGAGACTGACCGGTCCGTCCGGCGGCGACGTACGGGGACTGGTCGTCGACCCCAGCGATCCCAATCGTTTTTATTTTGGTACGCTCGACGGCCAGATTTATACGTCGAGTGACGGCGCGCGAACCTGGCGCATGTTGGTAAATCTCAATCGTCCGCGTTTGTTCGTTGACCACATCATTGTCGATCCGCGGAACTCGAAGGTGCTGTACGTGGCCACGCACCGGCACAAGGATCCGGGCGGCTTTTTCAAATCGACCGACGGTGGACTGACTTGGCGCGATGCTCCGGAATTGCGCAATGAAGCTGTGCACGCGATGGCCCAGTCAGAGTCGAACCCGAATATTCTTTTGGTGGGAACGATTAAGGGGATTTACCGCTCAACCGACTCGGGCGAAACCTGGTCGCCTTTGAATACGGGAGCGCTGGCCGCGGCGGCGGCGCAGCAGCGCGGCGATAATGAAGTCGACGTCGAGTCGCTGGCTATCGATCCACGAAACTCAGATGTGATCTACGCCGGCACCTGGTACTTGCCGTACAAGAGCACGGATGGCGGACAGACGTGGAAGATCATTAAGAAGGGCATCATCGACGACTCCGATATTTTTGCGATCAATCTCGACCCACGCAACGCGGATCATGTAATCGCATCCGCCTGCAGCGGCATCTACGAGACGCGCGATGCCGGAGAGAATTGGAAAAAGGTGCAGGGAATTCCTTCGCAATCGCGCCGCACGAGAGCGATTCTTCAGCATCCATCAATGCCGGGAGTGGTCTTTGCAGGAACCACCGAAGGGTTTTGGCGATCGGCTAGTGGCGGTGGGAACGATTCATGGATGGTCACCACGTCGCGGCAGCTTGAAATCAATTCGATCGCCGTTCATCCGCGCAATCCGAACATGGTGTTCATCGGCACGAACAACTATGGCGTCATGGTATCGAGCGATGGCGGCAAGAATTTCGTGCCCAGCAATACCGGATTCAGCGGCCGTTTCGTCGATGCAATCGTCACCGATCGTGAGAATGCAAATCGAGTCTATGCGACGACGATCAATACAACTACCGGCGGCGGATTCTTTTTCACGAGCGACGACGGTGGCGCGTCCTGGCAGCCTTCGATGCGCAACATGCCGCCGCGGCTAATTGCTTATTCGATATTGCAGGACGATCGCGATGCCAGCACGATTTATCTGGGCACTAATTTGGGTGTCTATCGTTCGACTGACCGTGGCATGTCATGGGGACCGATCGCCGCGCGTAAGCCCGCCACGGGGCCGGCACGGAAACGCGGTGCGCCCGCAGTCAGACGAACTGTCGCGCAATCGCGGCCGGCATCCTCTCGCGGGGTAACGACGCCACCATCAAAACCCGGACAGCGCATCGCCGGGCCCAAACCAAACGATGACACGTTGCGGCGGGCGCAGCAGGCGCTGGAGCGCGCCGGTTATGAGATTGGCACTCCGGATGGACAAATGGGACAGCGAACGGTTGCCGCCATCAAACGGTTCCAGAGTGATCGGTATCTTTCGGTTTCAGGGCAATTAGATGAAACGACGCTGGCAGCCCTGGGTGTAACAGCAGCCAACGGAAGCAGCGCCCTGGCGCATGTGGCGGCGCTTAACGACCCGGTCAATGCGATGGTTTCATTCGCCGGAAAAAGCGGCCATGAGATCCTTGCGGCGACGAATGCCGGACTCTTTCGCACCAATGACCCGGCACTGGGTTGGGATCGATTCGCTTATGGATCGGGGATAGATTCGCGGACTACCAGTATTTCCACAAGCTCACAGAATCCGTCGGTGATTTTTGTCGGGACGGCTACTTCTGGTCTACTGGTGTCGCGCAACGGCGGCGAAACGTGGCAACAACTGAGCGGCGTGCCGAACAGTTCACCGGTGAATGTGATTGTGCAGGATCCGCAGCGGTCCTCTTACGTTTATGTAGGCACCAAGCAGGCATTTTATATGTCGCACGATGGCGGCGAGCACTGGTCGCGCCGGGGCGGCAACCTGCCGTTCGGCGATTTCACGAGCATTCTGATCAACCCGCGAAATCCGGATGAAGTGTTCGTAGGGAACGCTTATCAGACCGGCGAGATTGGCGGCGGCGTCTATCGCTCCAACGATGCCGGTAACACCTGGGCGCGCATTGACTTGCGCGAGCATCGATTGCCGAGCCAGCGCATCTGGGCGCTCGCGCTCGATCCGCGAGATCAGAGTACGCTTTTTGTCGGGTCGCACTCGGGCGGTGTTTACGTGGTGCCACGCGGAATCGAATCGACGGTGACTGAAAGACGTTAGCCTTTTGTAGCAACTGAAAGTTGCAAACGTCAGCGGTCGCCTTGACACTGGCTGATAGCGGCGTGTAAATTCCGAGACTATCCGGTCAAGCGATCGGTGATAGTCGGACCAGCGCGGGAGACTACGGGCACGACGGAAATCGAAACGACAAACCTCTTTTCAACTTCTTAGGCTCGCTTCCTCTCATTTTTCCGACATCGCCAAAAAACAAAGTGCCGCTCAGGCGGCGTGCGCCGAATGCCGGACGGCGCGGCGATGGCTCGCTGCGTCAGCGAAAATGATTAGGGAGTGTGCATGTCCACGGAACAACCTGTAACCACTGTCGATAATACCGACGCTAACCAACCCGATACAGACAATCAAACCGCGAGCGAAAACTCGACTACTCAAGCAAGCGCGCCCGAGGCCGCCGCTGTGGCACAGCCTTCTGCGGAAGCTGAATCGCGCGAGGGTGACGAGGAGTCGCGCCCTGCCGGCGAAGACTTTGGCCAAATGCTCGATCGATTCGAGCAGGAACAGTCAAGTCTGCAAGAAGGCGAAGTCGTGCGCGGCACCGTGATCGGAATCACGGAACGCGGTGTCGTAATTGACTTCGGCTATAAGTCCGAAGGCATCGTTAACCAAAACGAGTTCATGGAAAACGGTCAGTTGACCGTTAAGCGCGGAGACGAAGTCGACGTGCTGGTCAAGAACATGGAGACCGGCGAGGGCTTCCCGGTATTGTCGCGCGCCGACGCCGTGCGGCTGCGTGCCTGGGACGATCTCGAAAAAGCTTATGAAGAGGGCAGCCCCATCAAAGGGCGCGTGGCTGAAAGAATCAAGGGCGGTGTGCGCGTCGACATTGACGGCATCGCCGCATTTCTGCCCGGCTCTCAGGTCGATGTCCGGCCGATTCGAAATCTCGATTCGCTTCGCGGCAAAGAAATCGAAGCGATGGTGATCAAGCTCAATCGCAAGCGCTCAAACGTGGTGCTCTCGAGAAAAGCCTTGCTGGAGCAGCAGAATGCCGGCCGCAAGGACGAAACCCTCGATCAGATCGAAGAAGACATTATCGTCGAAGGCCAGATCAAGAACCTTACCGAGTATGGCGCCTTTGTCGATTTGGGCGGAGTCGACGGGCTGCTGCACGTGACTGACATGTCCTGGAGCCGCGTACAGACGCCGGGCGAACTTTTCAAAGTTGGCGACACTGTACAGGTCAAGGTGTTGCGGTTCGACCGGGGACGCGAACGCGTGTCGCTGGGCTATAAGCAACTACTTCCCGATCCGTGGGAGAGTGTGGAAGAGCGCTTCCCGCTGCATATGCGGATGAATGGTCGCGTGGCCAGCGTCACCGACTATGGCGCCTTTGTCGAACTCGAGCCGGGCGTAGAAGGGTTGGTCCATGTCTCAGAAATGAGCTGGTCCAAGCGGGTGAAGCATCCGAGCAAGATCGTCAACCCGGGCGACATCGTCGATGTCGAAGTGCTGGGTATCGATCCCAAGGGCAGGCGCATAAGTCTCGGCATGAAGCAGGTCCAGGAGAATCCCTGGGCCACTCTGGCCGACCGTTATCAGGTGGGAGCGCGCGTGCACGGGCGGGTGCGCAATCTGACTGACTTTGGCGCCTTCATCGAAATCGAAGATGGCATCGACGGCTTAGTCCACGTCTCGGACATTTCGTGGTCGCGTCGCATCAAGCATCCTGGTGAATTGCTAAAGAAGGGCCAGGCCGTCGACGCGGTCATCACGGCCGTCGATCCAGAGAATCGGCGCATGTCTCTTTCCATTAAGGAACTGGAGCCGAACGCCTGGAACGACTTCGTGGCCAGTCACAAACCTGGCGACGTGGTTAAGGGAAAGATCGCGCGCTTTGCCAGCTTCGGAGCTTTCGTTGAGCTGGGCGACAATCTCGAGGGACTGTGTCATATCTCGGAGCTCTCAGACGACAGGGTCAACAAACCGGAAGACGCCGTGCAGTTGGGCCAGGAAATGGATTTCAGGGTGCTGCGGATCGACGCTGAAAATAAAAAGATCGGATTGTCTGCGCGCGCGGCGGGCATGGATGACCCGATCGTCGAGACCAAAAGCTATACGTCTGAGGCAAAAGGCGGCATGGCGTCACTCGCGGAACTGGCCGATTTCGGGAAGAACACCGAAGAGTGATTCGTCACCTCGCGTTCGCCGCGGCCTCCATCCATTCGCGGCCAAAGGCTTGCCGTAAAATGTTGGCAACGCGGCAGTTCTGCCTCTTGCCGTGGCTGTCAGGTTCTGATAAGGTTATCGCTAATTCCTCTGATGTCAGCAGTTTCGTTGAGCACGCTGAGACGATTTCCGTTGTTTCGCTCGAGGTGATTTGATGACAAAAGCCGACCTTGTCAACGACGTGGCCAACGCCGCCGAGTTAACCAAAAAAGATGCCGAGCGACTGGTAGAAATCGTCTTCGAAAGCATCATCGACAGTCTGAATTCCGGCGAAAAAATTGAGTTGCGCGGCTTCGGAAGTTTTCGCGTGCGTTCACGCGGGGCGCGGCGCGGTCGCAACCCGAAGACGGGCGATCCGGTAGATATCCCAGCCAAACGGGTGCCCTACTTCAAAGCCGGAAAAGAGTTGAAGGAACTTATTAACGAGACGCAGGCTTGATTGCCCTGCGCGCAACCCTCGCAAATTGTCTTAGGTTAACTCGTGGAAAGACTCTGGAGTCCCTGGAGGCACGCCTACATCAGCTCGACCGGCGCTAAAAAGACTGACCCCTCCTGTATCTTCTGTACAGCAAGCCAGAATCCTGCCGATGACGAAGCGAACCTGGTCGTTCATCGCGGCGATCAGAACTTTGTAATTCTCAATCGCTATCCTTACATCAGCGGCCACCTGATGGTGGCGCCGTACGCGCACATCGGAAAACTAAATGATGCGCCGAAATCTGCCACCGACGAGATGATGGATCTGGTGAAGACATGCGAGCGTACGTTGCGGGAAGTCTACAATCCGGAAGGGTTCAACCTCGGCATGAATCTCGGCCACGTGGCCGGAGCCGGGATCGCTGATCACATTCACATGCACATCCTGCCCCGGTGGGGCGGCGATACGAATTTCATGTCGACTGTGGGTGACACGCGCGTGCTGCCGGAAGACTTGTCAACTACCTACCAAAAACTGCACGGCAAATTCTAGTCGCGGACGTTAGGCGCATCGCTCCGCGAGATTGCCTCTTCTTCCACTTCACCCGAAGGATTGATGGGAACATCGGCAGCTTCAGCGTAGGTGACGTGGTGCGCGGGCGGATCTTCCTTCGATCCCAAAGGTGCGTTGAAACCGGGATAGTTTATCCGTGGATGATAAATCGCTATCAGCGAGTTCACGAT
The DNA here is from genome assembly GCA_036266295.1 of Pyrinomonadaceae bacterium. Taxonomy (GTDB): domain Bacteria; phylum Acidobacteriota; class Blastocatellia; order Pyrinomonadales; family Pyrinomonadaceae; genus UBA11740. Next base: position 6,921 of record DATANL010000742.1, read on the forward strand.
CGTCTCGCGCAGCTTGCTCAACTCCTGCACAGTCAATTTCGATTCATCGAGTTGTCCGTCGACAACCACTGCATCAAAAATCTTTGAAACAATCGTGCGGATGTTCTCGGCGTTGGGCAGCGCCAGCGATCGTGCCGCAGCTTCAGCCGAGTCTACGAGCATCAAAATCGCCGCCTCTTTGAATTGCGGCTTTGGGCCCGGGTAGCGAAAGTCCCGTTCGTTGATGGCCTTGCCATTTGCTTCGGCCTCGGCTTTTTGCAGAAAGAAGTGCAGCGTGCGAGTGCCGTGGTGTTGCGGAATGAAATCGGCGACACGTTTCGGCAAGCCAATCTCTTTCGCCAGGCGCAAACCAAAAGTCACATGACTGGTGATGATCTTGGCGCTTTGAATCGGACGCAGACGATCGTGCGGATTAACGCCGGTTTGATTCTCGACGAAATGATCGGGTGCCGCGACTTTACCGATGTCGTGATAGAGAGCGCCGACGCGTCCGAGAATGCCGTTGGCGCCGATGGCCCGGCAGGCATCTTCGGCCAACTGACCGACCGCGTGAGAATGTTGGTTGGTGCCCGGCGCGCGCAGGGCCAGCTGGCTGAGCACCGGGAGATTGGCATTAGTGAGTTCCAAGAGCCGAATGTCCGTTAATACACCGAATAACGATTCGTTAATCGGAACGCCGCCGGCCGCAAAAAGTATCGTCAGCAGGCCGCCTCCGAAACCGAAGAGGCCGGCAACCAGAATGTCGAAGGGTTTGAATCGCGGTTCGGCAAAGACGGTGATGATCACCGCAGTCAAGACGTTCGCAGCTGCGACGATTAATCCGCCGACGGTTACGCTCTGACGTTCGTGATACTTCTTTATTCCGTAAGCTGCGACCGCACAGGAGATGAGTGCATAGATTGTGGCTGCAAGCGGACGCGGCGCCAGGAATCCCGCGACGATCGCCGTGATGAAGCCTGTCAGCAAGCTCAATTGGCGGTCCAGCAGCATTCTCACCAGCAACGCTGCAGCGGCGAACGGAATCGCCAAGGTCCAAACGCCCTCATCGTCAAACGGAGCCTGGGTACCTTGACGAGCGATGGCGTTGGTGACGAGAAAGCTAAACCGGACGATTGAGGTCTCGAAGAGAACTGCCGAGCCAACCAGGGCGAAAGCGCGCGGCGCCGAAATCAGCAGATCGA
>DATANL010000743.1:0-11787 GCA_036266295.1 Pyrinomonadaceae bacterium
AGTATCGGCACGCCTGCGGTCGATTCCTATTTCGATGATCCTCTGTGTCGGGCCGTGCGTCGCCTGGCGGACGCGGGGATCGTGGTGGTCGCTGCCGCCGGCAACAATGGGAAGGACCAGAACGGCACGAAAATCTTCGGGCAGATTCACGCGCCCGGCAATGAACCATCGGCCGTGACGGTCGGCGCATCGAACAGTTTCGGTACCGACGCGCGCAGCGACGATTCGATTACCACCTACAGCTCGCGAGGGCCGACGCGGAGTTTCACCGTCGACGACGGTGGCATGAGACATTACGACAATTTACTGAAACCCGACGTCGTTGCTCCGGGCAACAAGATCATCGGCGCCGCCGCGTCTGGAAATAGCCTGCTGGCGACGCATCCGGAACTCGATGCCGGCGTGAGCAGTGACGCCACGCGGCGCATGATGTATCTCAGCGGCTCGTCGATGTCGGCGCCAATCATAGCCGGCGCGGCGGCACTGTTGGTCCAGGCCAAGCCGAGTCTCACCCCGAGTTTGATCAAAGCAACGCTCATGTTTACCGCTCAGCCCTTGCCCGGAGCGAATACGTTCGAGCAGGGCGCAGGCGAAATTAATGTCGAAGGTGCGCTGCGATTGGCAACGATGGTCCGCTCAGATCTGTCGGCGTCAACTCCTCTGGGAGCGCCGCTGCTGACGGGACCCCCGCCGGTCCAGCAAACGATCACTACCGGACAGACTTTTGTTTGGGCCGGTGGCATAGTCTGCAATCATGCCTATGCGGCCGGCGACGAATTGATAACTCGTTATCAGAAGGTTTACGCCCCGGGATACATTCTCGCCGACGGCATCAGCGAAACACCCGAAGGTCAATTCCCCGATACCAGTAAGCTTACTGCTGGAGTTTTACTGGGACTTAATGCAGTTGTCAGCGATGGTGGCTCCATCGAAGAAGGCTCGCCGTTCATGAATCTGAGTCTTCTGTTGGGTGCGGGCCTGCTGTTACCGGACGGGATCATGGTCGGCGACGGCATTATGGTTGGCGACGGCATTATGGTTGGTGACGGAATCATGGTCGGTGACACGGCCGCGAATGCGGTCAACGGCGATGATACCGCTTGCATGAGGTAGGCGCCCCGAACGCCTGATTGTTGACGATGGGTCAGGGTAGCGTTAGTATATCCGCCCCTTCAGTTCTCTCCTCGTTATTATATGTGTTAACAGCCTGCCACCCGACAGGTTGGCTCGTTTTTAGGACTTAATCCCTAAGACCCAGGGCTTTGCCCTGAGAGGTGGAAGTCAGGTCAGGTACGACGCCTAAAAACCGTACCACGCGCGACTGCAGAAATCAGCCCATCCCTGTAAGCTTTTCTGAGCCGTTCGAGAAAAACGAGGTGATATGAGATACGGTTGCCCCACCGTAAGGAACATCAGTCTCTTTTGTTTGATGGTGTTTCTATTTTGTCTGATCGGCATTCCGCAACACGCCGTGCGGCGGCGCGCACACGCGAACGATCCAACTGCGCATAAAATTTCGCGCGACGTGATTGAGAAGACCCGCGGCATGTCGCAGAACCAGTTCGTTCCTTTAATTGTTCAGCTCAACGATCGACTCGATCCGACCTTTGAGTGGGACGTAACCAAGCGCGAAGGTCGCTTGCGAGGCGCCAGGCTCAAGCATTTCAACCTGAGAGCCATTGAAGTTCCTGCCAAAGCCATAGACGACCTGGCGGCCCGCGCCGACGTCGACTTCATCTCCCTTGATCGACAAAACGTCAGCCTGGGACACGTCACCACCACCACGGGCGCCGATGCAGTTCGCACCGCGACTGGACCGCGTACCTCAGGGTTGGATGGAACGGGTATCGGCATCGCCGTGCTTGATTCCGGCATCGACGACGATCACACGTCATTTCTAGATCGGCACAACCATGGTCGGGTGGTGGCCAGCATTGACTTTACTAATGAAGGCCGTACTGACGATCCGTTCGGCCACGGAACGCATGTCGCATCGATCGCCGCGGGCAATGGCAGAATCTCCAATGCCGAGTTCACCGGAATCGCGCCGAACGCGAATCTCATTAACCTGCGCGTCTTGAATTCGACGGGGACCGGCAACGTGTCTTCGGTGCTGAGCGCGCTCGACTGGGTGCTTTCCAATCGGCCGCGATACAACATTCGGGTGGTGAATATGAGTCTCGGCGCCCCTGCCGTCGACTCTTACACTTACGATCCGGTTTGTCGCGCCGTGCGCAAGCTGGTTGACGCGGGCATAGTGGTGGTGGCGGCCGCCGGCAACAACGGAATTAACAGCGCCGGGCAGAAAATTTATGGCCAGATACATTCGCCCGGTAACGAGCCGTCAGCCATCACGGTTGGCGCGGCCAACACCTTCGGCACTGATGGACGCAGCGATGATGTCGTCACCACGTACAGTTCGCGTGGGCCGACGCGCAGCAGTTATGTCGATTCACTGGGCATCAAACATTACGATCATCTGATCAAACCCGACATCGTCGCGCCCGGCAATAGAATTATCGATGCCGAGTCGCCCGACAATTATCTGGTCACACACAATCCATGGCTGGATGCCGGCGTGAGCCAGGCAGAACAGCGGCGCATGATGTACATGAGCGGGTCCTCGATGGCGTCGCCAATCGCCGCGGGTGCGGCGGCTCTGTTGTTCCAGGCCAATCCGCGTCTGACGCCCAACATGGTGAAGATGATTCTGATGTACACGGCGCAGTCGTTGCCCGGCTACAACATGTTCGAGCAAGGCGCGGGCGAGATTAATATCGAAGGCGCCATTCGTCTGGCCCAATCAATTCGCATGGACCTGACGCCCAACACGCCGGTGGGCACGCCGCTCCTGACCTTCGCGGGAGCGCCGTTTCCGGAAACCAACATCGCGGGCGAGGCCTTTAGCTGGTCGCAGGGAATCATTTTTAAATACAACTACGGCACGGGCCCTGAGTTGATGACCAAGTATCAGGCCATCTATGGACTCGGCGTACTGGTCAGCGACGGCGTCCTGGTGAGTGACGGTGTGCTGGTGAGTGACTCGATGCTGACGAGTGGAGTGACTCTGCGCGACGGCGTGCAGCTAGGCAACGGAACGACGTTAGCCGGCGGTTCTCTGTTCATGAGTTCCGGAGTGCTGGTGAGCGACGGAGTGCTCGTCAGCGACGGTGTGCTGGTCAGTGACGGAGTCCTGGTCAGCGACTGCATGCTCGGCCCCGATTCGAATCTACAAGCAATGTCAGCGACGACACACGGCGACCCGAGCACCATCACGGTCGTTCCAGTCGACACCGGCAACGACTGTTTCAAATACTGATTCGCACCGGCGCTTGAGTTCGAGGAGTGAACACGATCAGTGATTTCTACTGCAGCAGTTTCGATAAACCGTGTGGAGTTTTGCACGCTTCAGGCATCACCAGGTCAAGGTGTCATGCCAATACTGACAACTTTGCCACGCACGGTCAGCGTCAATTTCAGCGAATTTGGGCGCGGAATCGAGTGTTTCATTAAAGTTTTCGCCCTGCGAGGACGATTTGGCAGCGGACTCGATCGAAGAAGGCACAGCTGTTGCAAAATGCTGAGTCACAAGACTTCAGTTTCGCTGTGCCGGATCGACGACGCAAGATAAAGCAGCGATGCGTATTGATGGAGATGCATTCGTCAAACAGTCAAGGTTGCCCCTGTTTCACTTTTGACGATGCCAGCGGCTGACCGTTAAGATAACGGGCCTTTGTCAGCCTCTCCGTGTAGCTGCCGTCGATTTTGGGCGGTTCTTTTCAGACTCAGTTCTTCTTCTACGCCTTCAGACTTTCCCTGCAGGCATAGGAGTCAGGTTGGTACATTCCTTTAAAAGTGCCATGCACGATTTCAGAATTTAGCCAGTGCCCTTAAGGCGATCTGGAATCGTCGAGAAAACGAGGTGCTCATGAAATACGGTTGCCCCACCGTGAAATGGTTGGTTCTTCTTTTATTAATAGTCTCTGTTCTCAGCTTTAATTTCATTCCGCAGCGCGCGGCCGGTGTCCGCGGCAAGCCTTATCCGAAGTCCCCTTTTGCCCATAAGGTTTCACGCGACGTAGTCGATAAGGCGCGCACCGTTGCCCCGACTGCCCAGATTCCCGTAATCGTTCAACTCAACGACAAAGCCAATCAAAGTTTTGAGTCCGAGGTAACGAGAAAATCGGGTCAACTCAAAGCCACGCTGCGACAATTCAATGCTCGCATTGTTGATTTGCCCGCGAAGTCTGTCGACGAACTGGCCGCCCGGCCGGACGTCGACTTCATTTCGCTCGATCGGCAGAACATTTCATTTGGCCACATCTCGTCGACCACGGGAGCCGACGCCGCGCGGATGACGGTGCCCAATTCAACTGGATTGGACGGCACCGGCATCGGCATCGCGGTGCTGGACTCAGGCATTGATGCGAACCATACGTCGTTTCTCGATCGTCGTGGCCGCTCGCGGGTGATCGTCAGTTATGACTTTACCGGTGAAAATCGCGTGGACGATCCTTTCGGTCATGGAACGCACGTGGCCTCGATCGCGGCGGGCAATGGACGAATTGCCAACGCCCAGTTCACCGGCATCGCCTCGAACGCGAACCTGATTAATCTGAGAGTGCTGAACGCCAGCGGCTCAGGCAAGGTCTCGTCGGTGCTGACTGCGCTCGACTGGGTGCTGGCGAATCGCAACACCTACAACATTCGCGTCGTGAACATGAGTCTCGGCGCGCCGGCGGTTGATTCATACGTTTACGATCCGGTCTGTCGCGCGGTCCGCAAGCTGGTTGACGCCGGCATCGTGGTGGTCGCCGCGGTCGGGAACAATGGCATCAACAACGGCGGGAAGAAAATCTACGGCCAGGTGCATTCGCCGGGAATCGAACCGTCTGCAATCACGGTCGGCGCCTCGAATACCTTCGGCACTGATGAACGGAAGGATGACGGAGTCGCTACGTACAGTTCGCGTGGTCCGACGCGCAGCAGTTATCTCGATTCATCCGGCGTCAGACATTACGACCATCTGATCAAACCGGACCTGGTCGCGCCGGGCAACAAGATCATCGACGCAGCTGCTCCGAACAATTATCTCATCAACCACAATCCCTGGCTGGATGCGGGCGTCAGCAAGATTGAAGGCCGCCGCATGATGTACCTCAACGGGTCTTCCGTAGCGACACCCGTCGTCGCCGGCGCGGCAGCTCTGTTGTTCCAGGCCGATCCAACGCTGACACCGAACATGGTGAAGATGCTCCTGATGTACACGGCGCAACCGCTCGCGGGCTTCAACATGCTCGAGCAGGGCGCAGGTGAAGTGAACATTGAAGGCGCAGTCCGGCTGGTTAAGCTGATGCGCAAAAACGTAGCGGGCATTCAGGTCGGTTCGCCGCTCTTATCCATTACCGGCACGCCGATTCCCCAGACGATGATTGCGGGACAGACCTTTACCTGGGCGCAGGGAATTATTCTCAAACACAATTTCGCCACCGGCCTGGATCTGATTACGAGGTATCAGCAGATCTACCGGCTGGGCGTATTGATGGGCGACGGCGTGATGGTCAACAACGGAACGCTCGTCAGAAATTCCATGCTGTCCGATGGAGTTCGCCTGAGTGACAACGTGCTCGTCAGCGACGGCAGCAAGATGGCGGCCGGCACGCTGTTCCTCAGCTCGGGTGTCCTGGTGAGCGATGGCGTGCTCGTCAGCGACGGCGTGTTGGTAAGTGACGGCGTGCTCGTCAGCGACGCGATGCTCGGACCTAATGCCAACGTTCAGGGCATGTCTACGACTACGCAAGCCGATCCTATGACTGTGACTGTGGCGCCGACCGACAACGGCCGGGATTGTTTCAAGTATTAATCGTTCGTCTCAGCCCCTGGGGGTAAGGAGTGAAATGATAGCTGAATCACCCACACTTATTGAGCAGCCGATAACGGCAATCTCTCCGTTATCAATGCGTCAGTCGGCAGTCACGACGCGCCTGAGGAAAGAGAACGAACCCGAGGCGCTGCGCTTTTTGACAGAACGGCCGCTGCACAACGCGGTGATGACGGGATTGATTCGCGACAACGGACTTGAAAGCAAGTTCAATCGCGGGACCTTCTACGGTTGTCGCGACGGTGCAAATGCATTGGTCGGGGTCGCCCTCATCGGTCACGGCGTTTTCATCGACGCACGCCGCGACGACGCTTTGCAGGAGTTTGCCAGGTTGGCCCAGGAATTTCCGCGCGTTCACTTGTTGATGGGCGAGCAGGAAGTAGTCGAGCGTTTCTGGAAATACTACGCGCCGAACGGCCAGTCGAAACGGCACCTCTGTCGCGAGGTGCTGCTGCAATTGAATGAGCCGCCGGCCCGGCCGGACAATTCCGCTAATCTGCGGCTGGCACATCTCTGGGATTTGTCCCGGGTCGTGCCCGTGCACGCGACGATGGCCTTCGAAGAGAGCGGCGTCAATCCCCTGCTCGTCGATCCCGATGGATTTCGTCAACGTTGCCGCCGCCGCATCGAAGAGCGTCGCACCTGGGTGCTGGTCGAGCATGACAAACTGATTTTCAAAGCCGACGTTATCAGCGATTCTCCGGAAGTGATTTATCTCGAAGGCATCTGCGTGCATCCCGAATATCGCCGGCAGCGATACGGATCGAAATGTCTGGCGCAATTAACGCGCAGTCTCCTGGGTCGTACGCGCTCTGTCAGCGTCCTGGTGAACGAGGAACGCCGGCCGGCGCAGGAATTTTTCAAACAACTGGGATTCGTTTCGCGTGGTCTCTATGACACGATCTTCCTGCGAACCGAGACGGCACTTGGATAGCCGGGCCCCGCGTGGCGCCGGCTTTCACCGAAGGAAACTTCATGAATCGACAAACAGTCATTCGCGCGTACATGGTGACGATTATCGTGGCAGCTCTGGGCGCAGTGCTCTATTCTCTGCGCCATTTTCCCGTCGATCGCATCGACGGGCGACTGCTGGCGCTCACGGTTTTGACTATCGCCGTGAGCTCGCGCCTGACGATTCGCATCCCGCGCATCAGCGGACACATCTCGGTCTCTGACACATTCTTCTTTCTGACAATTCTGATTTACGGAGGCGAAGCCGCCGTGCTGCTCGCGGCGTTGGAAGCGTTCGCTTCGTCGTTCCGATTCAGCAAGAAATCGATTCCGATTAGCCCGCTGACGATTGCTTTCAACGGCGGAATGATGGCGTGCTCAACCTTTGTCACGGTCATGGTGGTGCGGCTGTGCTTCGGCGACATCGGGGCACTTCGCCATGGGGCTTTCTCGGCAGAATTCGTGGTCGCGCTCTGCGTGATGGCACTGGTCCAATACGTCTGCAACTCTTCGCTCGCCGCCATCTACAGCGCACTCAAATCGAATGAAGCGGTCTGGCATACCTGGATCAAATATTATCTGTGGGCCTCGATCACCTATTTTGCCGGCGCCTCGACTGCTGGCATCGCCGCCAAGATGACCGACACGGCGGGTTTCTTCGCGCTGGTCGCGATGACCCCAATCGTAGCGATCGTTTACTTCACCTATCGCACCTATCTGCGCAACATCGAAGTGATGGCTGCGGCCGCTACCGCCGAGGCCGCCGCCGCGCACGCCGCGGAAGCCGAACGCCACGTCGCCGAACTCAATCATTACATTGCCGAACAGAAACGCATCCGCGAACAGTTCACCCAAATCGAAAAGATGTCCGCGCTGGGCGAATTGGCTTCAGGAGTTGCGCACGATTTCAATAACACCCTGGCCGGCATCCTGGGCCGCGCGCAGTTGCTGCTCGATACTCGCGACCCGCGAAAAATTCAGGCCGGTCTCAACATCATCATCAAGACCGCGAAGGACGGCGCCAAGACCGTCAAGCGCATTCAGGACTTCGCGCGGCAACGCCGCGATCACGATTTCCAACTGGTCGACGTGCGGCAGCTCTTGTTCGACGTGGCCGAAATCACCAGACCGCGCTGGAAGAACCGCGCCGAAGCCGCCAACGTCCATATCAATCTCGAGATGCACTGCCCGCACGATCTGATGATTCGCGGTGACGAATCAGAAATGCGCGAGGTCCTGGTCAATCTCGTATTCAATGCCGTGGACGCGATGCCCAAGGGCGGCGACCTCGTGCTCTCTGCGAGAAAAGCCAAAGACGCCGTCGAGATTTCCGTCGGCGACACCGGCACCGGCATGTCCGAAGAAACGCGACTGAAGGTTTTTGATCCCTTCTTTACCACCAAGGATCAACTGGGCATGGGTCTGGGACTCGCCGTGAGTTACGGCATCATTCGGCGGCACGAAGGCACCTTCGATGTCGAATCGAAACTCGGTGTCGGTAGCACATTTCGCATTCGCCTGCCGATTCCCAAGGCAGCCGAAGAAGTCGTTGCAACTCAGAGTCTGTTTCCGCTGCCCGCAAATCGTGTGCGGACCTCGCGGCCGCGCATCCTCGTGGTTGACGACGAAGAACACGTACGCGATCTACTCCGGGATATTCTGACAAAGGAAGGCTGCGATGCCGTCGTCGCCGGCGGTGGTTACCAGGCGCTCGCGCTTTTCGAAAAAGGGAATTTCGATGCGGTCTTTACCGACGTCGGCATGCCTGACATGAACGGTTGGGAGTTATCGCGCGCGGTCCGCGAACGCGACCACCGAATTCCCGTGGCCGTGATCACCGGTTGGGGCGAAGCCTTTGGTTCACATGACCGGCAGGCAGCGCATGTCGACTGGGTGGTAGCGAAGCCGTTTGAGCGTCAGCAGATTGCCGAGATGACTCACGAGATTGCGCGACGCCGCCGGCTGAATGCCAACTCCGTAGCCGCTTAACCTGAGTCTCATTTGGAGCGCGGGCATCCCTGCCCGCATGAGCGCGAAGCGCGAACTTCTTAGAGCGCGCGTTACGCACGCTTTGCGGGCAAGGATGCCCGCGCTCCATCAAGATCCGTTACCGTTCGCTTCCAGATCGTATCGCTCTAACTTACGCTGCAGCGTCGTGCGATCGATCCCGAGAATCCGCGCCGCCGCCTGCTTGTTGCCGCCGGTGCGCGAGAGCACCCGCAGAATGTGACGCCGCTCAATCTCACTCAGCGGCAAAAGCACTTCGTCATCCTCAAGCGCTTCGGCACGCACGCCGTTGGTTTCTTTTCCAATCGATTTGAACGAACGCCGCACTCGCTCAGGCAGATCCTCCGGGCGCACTATCTGATCGCACAGCGCCGTCGCGCGCACTATGGCATTTTCCAATTCGCGAATGTTGCCGGGCCAATCGTAATTGTCCAGCATCCACAAAGCTTCCTTGGAAAAACCGATCGGCCGCGCGTCCGAACCGAGCGTGCGCTCAACAAAGTATTTCGCCAATGAACGAATATCTTCGCGACGCTCACGCAAGGCGGGTAAGTGAATCGTCACCGCATTCAAACGGTAGAGCAAATCCTGACGGAATCGTCCCTGACGAACTTCGTCTTCCGCATCGCGATTAGTCGCCGCGATTACACGCACATCGACGCGCTGCGTTTGGTTCGATCCGACGCGGCGAATTTCGCCTTCCTGTAATGCGCGCAGCAGCTTGACCTGAAACGCCGGGGTCGTCTCGGTAATTTCATCGAGGAACACCGTCCCGTTATCGGCTTCCTGCCAGAGTCCGCGACGATCGACAGTCGCTCCGGTAAACGAGCCGCGGACGTGGCCAAACAATTCCGACTCGATTAATTCAGCCGGCAGCGCCCCACAGTTGACCGCGACAAAAGGCTTTTCGCCACGCGCGCTGCGACGGTGAATCGCGCGCGCCACGATTTCCTTGCCCGTGCCTGACTCGCCGGTGATCAGCACTGGAAGATTTGTCGAGGCGACCCGGCCCACCAACTTCATCACTTCAACAAAGGCCGCGCTGACGCCGACCAGGTCGATGTCCGACGTATAGACGGAAGGCGAAGGCAATTCACCAGTGGTGCCGCGTCGCGCGCGTTTCTCAATGCCGCCGCGGACCGCTTGCGAGATCCGCTTGACGTCGGAAATCTCGAACGGCTTCATCAGATAGTCGTAGGCGCCGGACGAGACCGCATCAAGCGCGCCGACGGCTGAGCCGTGGCCGGTCATCAAAACAATCTGCGCTTCCGGCTGCTCTTCATTGAATTTGCGCAGCACGTCGTAACCTTCAAAATCGTTATTGCCGCTCAACTTCACATCGCAGAATACGAGCGACCACGAATCACCGCGCAACAAGTCCAGCGCGCGTTCGGCAGACTCGGCTTCAGTCACATCCCAGCCATCGTTGCTCAGAACTTCGGCAACGTTGCTGCGAATCAAATCGTCATCGTCAACTACCAGGGCTTTTAATTCGGGCATTTTTCTATGATTTATTACCTTGTTGGTATGAATGTCAAAGCCTTCGGGCCGGTCAGGCCAGGGCCAATCCAAAACTGTTCGTCCAGACATCGAGGGCGACCTCCAGGTGTATTAATCAGCGGGAAGGCAATTCCTTCCAATTCAAAGGGGGATCCGTGGCGGTTAACGAGGCGCGTGCTGATCTCCAGCGGCAGGGGTTGTCCGTCTTTTGTATAGAGTTCGATTTCATATACAGCCCCCAGCTCGCCATCGACGGCGCGCGCAATCTGGCCTTGCAGATAATGAGCAAACCCAGGCGCTACCAGGTCAGCGATGTTCATAAAAGACAACTCTGTCGCGGTGTAGCCGAGCAGTTCTTCGGCAGCCGCGTTCGCATATCTAAAATTTCCTTCCAGATCGAGCGTAAACAGAATCTGCATTTGGTCGGACGCGCCCGCTTGGCGCATTTCACAATCAACTTTATTCGTCATGATAGTTCGGGTACCCGCACACTCCGATACCCAACACGGACTTTCCGCTACGTTCAGACCGAAGGGTTAGCAAAGCGAGCCGGGCAAAAGACAGGCAGTGCAAAAAGAGACAGGTTGTTGCATTCAACCTCAGCGAGATGCTGCGGGAATGGCTGATTATTCAATTAGAACCGCGGTTTCAGCGATCCGCACACTGCCCTTCGCATGAGTCGTGCCACTGAACCTTCACTCGATTTTTAAACGGCACATCGGTTGCTCTGAGATGCGGCGAACGCTCCGTTGCCCGCCGCGTTTGTTGACATGGATCCACTGGTAGAACTTAAGCAGTCGGACTACCACCTCAGTCAATAGAGAGTACCTGCCCCGAAAAAGCTTCATCTTTCGCGCAGACAAAATTGATCGGACGGACGTCCCGACACGCCGATTTATTCAAGAGTTGACGACCTTCAACTTCGAGCGTCACCTCCTTTCGTCAGACTTACACGGTGAAAATTACATGCTGATCAACCGCCTCCGAATTTCTTACGTGCGTGGCATCCTGGTGGGACTCGTTCCGATCGTCGCTTTGATCGTTATGCAGATCGCCGCGGCAAAAACAGTCACGTTGCCCGATCGCTCGGTCGATTCGACCAGCAGCTCGGACATCGGCGCGTCGTACCAATGGAACATCGGCAACAAAGAACTGCCGCTGCTTGGCCTCAGTGCCGCGCGGCTTAACGTCGGATTCGATCAGTCGCTGGGCTATCCGACCGGCCGGTTTGATCTGGCCATTACTCACAGTCTGAGTTTTGACGAAGATGGCGGCGGCAAATATCTGCTGCCGACTCTGACCAAAGACAAAGCAGTCGCGTTCATTGAACTGACTCGCACCGGCACGCCCGGGACTTACATGTCGATTGACGGACTTCAGCTCGTCGAAAAGAGTGGCATGAAAATCGTCAAAACATTTGACGGCACCAGCTATACGTTCACGCAATA